>NZ_JBMKHN010000008.1:0-226267 GCF_049238425.1 Enterobacter cloacae complex sp. IR5401
CGGAGATGGAGAATACGTCTTCGATTGGCAGCAGGAATGGCTTGTCAATCGCACGCTCTGGTTCTGGGATGTAAGAATCCAGGTAGCCAGCCAGTTCGATGATTTTCTCTTCCCACTCTGCTTCGCCTTCCAGCGCTTTCAGCGCGGAACCACGAACGATTGGAGTGTCGTCGCCTGGGAAATCGTACTGAGACAGCAGTTCACGAACTTCCATCTCTACCAGTTCCAGCAGCTCTTCGTCATCAACCATGTCGCACTTGTTCAGGAACACGATGATGTAAGGAACGCCTACCTGACGACCCAGCAGGATGTGCTCACGAGTCTGAGGCATAGGGCCGTCAGTCGCAGCAACAACCAGGATCGCGCCGTCCATCTGCGCAGCACCGGTGATCATGTTTTTAACATAGTCGGCGTGGCCTGGGCAGTCTACGTGTGCGTAGTGGCGAGTCGGGGTGTCATACTCAACGTGAGAAGTGTTGATGGTGATACCACGAGCTTTTTCTTCTGGTGCGTTATCGATCTGATCGAAAGCACGAGCAGCACCGCCGTAGGTTTTAGCCAGTACGGTAGTGATTGCAGCAGTCAGGGTAGTTTTACCATGGTCAACGTGGCCGATAGTACCAACGTTGACGTGCGGTTTTGTACGTTCAAATTTTTCTTTAGACACGGCTATATTCCTTACTATAGTGCTCTCCCCTTCGGAGAGAGCACGGGACTTAGGTTTTAATCCTGTGGATTACTTACCACGGGCTTCGATAACGGCCTGAGCAACGTTGTTCGGCGCATCATCATACTTCAGGAATTCCATAGTGTATGATGCACGACCTTTGGTCAGAGAACGCAGCTGAGTTGCATATCCGAACATTTCAGACAGCGGAACTTCAGCGTGGATCTTAACGCCAGTTACTTCGGATTCCTGACCACGCAGCATACCGCGACGACGGCTCAAGTCACCGATAACGTCACCGGTGTTCTCTTCAGGAGTTTCTACTTCAACCTTCATGATCGGCTCAAGCAGAACTGGTTTTGCTTTCTTAAAGCCTTCTTTAAAGGCAATAGACGCAGCCAGTTTAAACGCCAGTTCAGAGGAGTCAACGTCGTGGTAAGAACCGAAGTGCAGACGAACACCCATGTCTACAACCGGGTAACCAGCCAGAGGACCAGCTTTCAGCTGCTCCTGGATGCCTTTATCAACGGCAGGGATGTATTCGCCAGGAATTACACCACCTTTGATGTCGTTGATGAACTCGTAACCTTTCGGGTTAGAGCCCGGCTCCAGTGGGTACATGTCGATCACAACGTGACCGTACTGACCGCGACCACCAGACTGCTTAGCGTGTTTACCTTCAACGTCGGTAACTTTCGCGCGAATCGCTTCGCGGTAAGCAACCTGAGGTTTACCCACGTTCGCTTCAACGTTGAATTCACGCTTCATACGGTCAACGATGATGTCCAGGTGCAGTTCACCCATACCAGCGATGATGGTCTGGTTAGATTCTTCATCAGTCCATACACGGAATGATGGGTCTTCTTTCGCCAGACGGCCCAGAGCCAGACCCATTTTTTCCTGGTCAGCTTTGGTTTTTGGTTCAACTGCGATGGAGATTACCGGCTCAGGGAATTCCATACGCTCCAGAATGATCGGGTGATCCGGGTCACACAGAGTGTCACCAGTGGTCACGTCTTTCAGACCGATAGCAGCAGCGATGTCGCCCGCACGAACTTCTTTGATCTCTTCACGTTTGTTAGCGTGCATCTGTACGATACGGCCAAAACGTTCACGCGCCGCTTTCACGGAGTTCAGGATGGTGTCACCGGAGTTAACCACACCAGAGTAAACGCGGAAGAAGGTCAGGTTACCCACGAATGGGTCGGTAGCAATTTTGAACGCCAGTGCAGAGAATGGCTCTTCATCACTTGCGTGACGCTCAGCCGGAGTATCTTTACCGTCGTCCAGGATGCCGTTGATCGCAGGAACGTCAATCGGGGATGGCAGGTAGTCAACTACCGCATCCAGCATCGCCTGAACACCTTTGTTCTTGAACGCAGAACCACAGGTTACCAGGATGATTTCGTTGTTCAGAACGCGCTGACGCAGAGCAGATTTGATCTCTTGCTCAGACAGTTCTTCACCACCCAGGTATTTTTCCATCAGCTCTTCAGAAGCTTCTGCTGCGGATTCGATCAGGTTCTGGTGCCATTCGTCAGCCAGGTCCTGCATCTCTGCCGGGATATCTTCGTATTCGAAGGTAACGCCCGCATCTGCTTCGTTCCAGTTGATGGCTTTCATTTTCACCAGGTCGATAACGCCGGTGAAGCCTTCTTCAGCACCAATTGCCAGCTGAAGCGGAACAGGGTTCGCGCCCAGACGGGTTTTGATCTGGCCAACAACTTTCAGGAAGTTAGCACCCATACGGTCCATTTTGTTAACGAACGCGATGCGTGGAACTTTATATTTGTTTGCCTGACGCCATACGGTTTCAGACTGTGGCTGAACACCACCAACTGCGCAATAAACCATTACCGCGCCGTCAAGAACACGCATGGAACGTTCTACTTCGATGGTGAAGTCAACGTGCCCTGGGGTGTCGATGATGTTTACGCGATGCGGTTCGTACTGCTTAGCCATACCTGACCAGAATGCAGTAGTCGCTGCGGAGGTGATAGTAATACCACGCTCCTGCTCCTGTTCCATCCAGTCCATGGTGGCTGCGCCGTCATGAACTTCACCGATTTTATGGTTTACACCGGTGTAGAACAGAATACGTTCGGTAGTAGTGGTTTTACCGGCGTCGATGTGCGCACTGATACCGATGTTACGGTAGCGTGCGATGGGTGTTGTACGAGCCATTTGATTCCTCGTTTATATCTTTAGGCGTTCAGTTAAGTTACCCAGAGCGGGCGGCTTCTCTGAAGCGCCCGCCTGGTGACTACGACTCCGAAGGGATTACCAACGGTAGTGTGCGAACGCCTTGTTGGCTTCTGCCATACGGTGAACGTCTTCACGTTTCTTAACTGCGGTACCTTTGTTTTCCGCAGCATCAGAAAGTTCGTTCGCCAGACGCAGAGCCATGGATTTATCACCGCGTTTACGAGCAGCTTCAACGATCCAACGCATTGCCAGAGCATTACGACGAACCGGACGAACTTCAACTGGAACCTGATAAGTAGAACCACCAACGCGGCGAGACTTAACTTCTACAGTCGGGCGCACGTTGTCGAGAGCGACTTCGAAGGCTTCCAGTTCATTTTTACCAGAACGCTGAGCCAGGGTCTCCAGCGCGCTGTATACGATTGCTTCTGCGGTAGATTTTTTACCATCTACCATCAGGATATTTACAAATTTTGCCAGCAGTTCTGATCCGAATTTCGGATCTGGAAGAATTTTACGCTGACCAATGACGCGACGACGTGGCATGGGATTACTCCGTTGTTAATTCAGGATTGTCCAAAACTCTACGAGTTTAGTTTGACATTAAGATAAATCAGTTTGGCCTTACTTAACGGAGAACCATTAAGCCTTAGGACGCTTCACGCCGTACTTGGAGCGAGCCTGCTTACGGTCTTTAACACCTGAGCAGTCCAGCGCACCACGAACGGTGTGGTAACGAACACCCGGAAGGTCTTTAACACGACCGCCACGGATCAGGATCACGGAGTGCTCCTGAAGGTTGTGACCTTCACCACCGATGTAGGAAGTCACTTCAAAACCGTTAGTCAAACGCACACGGCATACTTTACGCAGTGCGGAGTTTGGTTTTTTAGGAGTGGTGGTATATACACGAGTACATACGCCACGTTTCTGCGGGCAGGCTTCCAGCGCAGGCACGTTGCTTTTTGCAACTTTGCGTGCACGTGGTTTGCGTACCAGCTGGTTAACTGTTGCCATTAAATAGCTCCTGGTTTTAGCTTTTGCTTCGTAAACACGTAATAAAACGACCTCATACAATATGAGGACGCGAAATTTTAGGGCTACGTCGAAAAGGTGTCAAGAAATATACAGCGATCTCAAATCACCAGTTCATTTGACTGGCGTGCGTCACAGTAAGATTGACGAAATCAGTATAGCCAACCACGTCAATTTTGGCTGAAATTTGACCAGAAAGACCCCGCGCATCCAGATCCTCTTTCAGCGCAGAGACTGTAATGGGGGCATTCGCGAGGATTTCAACAAAACGGCTGCCTTCAAGCGCCGCGAGCACGCCATCCTGAATCAGCAGCAGAGCATCACCTTCGCGCAGCATGCTCAGTAACGTGTCGATATCGCATTGCCACGGTGAACGGCTCAGGGTATGGAGCATGGCAGCCTCAGAAAGTCAGAACGGTATCGTAGTGAGAGAGTTGTTCGCGCAGCGCAGCAGATGTCAGGATCGTCACGTCCAGCACGAACGGTGTTTTCTCGTTTAACCCACGCGCGGCCAGCGAGTCGGCGCACACATAGAAGGTTTCAATGTCATAGAGCGGCAGAACTTTAAAGGTCGCAATGTAGTCGCGCGCAAGAATGGCCTGCGGTTGTTGGCCTGCAAGAAGCTGGAATACGCCATCGCCTAAAAAGAAGACGCCGATATCTTCGGTTAATGCCGATGTCGCGAGCAATGCATCCAGCCCTTCCCGGCCTGAAGCGCTGCCATGCGGCGCAGAAGTAAAAACAAACGCTACGCGCTTCATCAAAATTGCACCACTCTGTCGCAGGTCAACGCCGCCTGTGCCAGGGCACCTAGACCACTGAGGGAAAAGCCCGGTTGCAGGTTAGCCCCCGCCAGACCAAGGCGTTCGGCTTCGGTCGCATCCGTCACGCCGCGACGCAGTGCCGCCGCGACGCAGATATGCAGGTCAACGCCCTGCGTTTCGTTTAATTTTTGCCAGGCGCGCACAAGGTCAAACTCATCGCTCGCCGGGGACGTAAACTGGTTCGCGTTATAGACCCCTTCACGATAGAAGAAGACGCTTGCCAGTTCATGACCGGCATCAAGCAGCGCATGGGCAAACTGTAGCGCGCTGCTGGCCTGCTGGGTACCGTACGCCGGGCCCGTCACCATTAACGCAAAACGCATTACTTGTCTTGTCCCAGAAAGTCGCCGCTTTTGAACTGGCGAATATAGAGGTAAACCGTGTGTTTGGAGATATTCAGGCGATCGGCCACCTGGTTGATGGCATCTTTGATATCAAAAATCCCTTTCTCATAGAGGTTCAGGACGATCTGACGATTCTTGGCGTTGTTGGATACGTTGCGATCGGCATTCACCTCTTCAATGGTGAACTCCAGCGTCTGGGTCACGAGATCCTCAACCGAAGAAGCAAAGTTCACCGATGAGCCCACGTCCGGCGTTTCTGGCGGGATGAAGGTGCTCATGATTTGCGAGAATGGCACATCAAGGTTCATGTTGATGCACAGCAAACCGATTACCCGGTGTTCGCGGTTTCGAATCGCGATCGTTTCTGATTTCATCAGCACGCCGCTTTTGGCGCGGGTGAAATAGCATTTTGAGACGCTGCTGTCCGCGCCGGTCATGTCATGCAACATACGCAATGCAAGGTCGGTGATTGGCGAACCAATTTTACGGCCAGTGTGCTCACCATTCGCAATGCGGATAGCGGAACACTTAAGATCTTGCAGGGAATGCAATACGATTTCGCAGTGGGAACCAATGAGCATCGCTAACCCGTCCACTACCGCTTCGTAGGATTTCAGAATATCGAAGTCGGTCTGGTCAAATGGACGTTGATCCAGCAAATCAAGTTCACTGGTTTCGTTGGTTAAAAGCGACCTGGACATGAAAAAAACACTCCTTTTCAGGAGCCTGTCGTTAGGTTTTCAGGGCAGGCTCATTATCTACACGGACAACTAAATTAATACAGCGTGTATAACGCTTTCCAGTGTTAATTATATCTGCCCCACAATAAAAAAACCGCCGCCTGTAAAGGCGGCGGTTTTTTTCAGCATTACTTCTTAGCTGCTGCGGCTTTGTCGTCAGCCGGTGCGTCTGTTTTCGCATCCGCTTTCGGCGCCGGTTTGATGTCCAGCAGTTCTACATCAAATACCAGCGTGGAGTTAGCCGGGATACCCGGAACGCCGGTTTTGCCGTAAGCCAGATCCGGTGGGATGACCAGCTTGATTTTACCGCCTTTCTTGATGTTCTTCAGGCCTTCGGTCCAGCCCGGGATCACACCATCCAGACGGAAGGAGAGAGGCTCACCACGGGTATAAGAGTTATCGAACTCTTTACCGTCGATCAGCGTACCTTTGTAGTTCACCACAACGGTGTCGCTGTCTTTAGGCGCGTCGCCAGTACCTTCTTTCTCAACCTTATAGATCAGGCCAGTAGAAGACGTTTTAACGCCTTTCTCTTTAGCGAACTTGTCGCGGTAGGCTTTGCCTTTCGCTTCGTTATCTTTAGCATCTGCTTCCATCTTGGTCTGAGCGGCGCCTTTCACGCGCGCTTCAAACGCTTGCAGAGTCTGCTCGATTTCCTGGTCAGACAGTTTGCTCTTGTCTGCGAACGCATCCTGGACCCCTGCGATCAGCTGGTTTTTGTCCAGTTTGATGCCCAGTTTCTCTTGTTCTTTCAGAGAGTTTTCCATGTAACGACCCAGAGACGCGCCAAGTGCGTAGGCGGATTTCTGGTCGTCATTTTTGAATGCCGCTTTGCTGTCTGTAGTCGCAGCAGGCTTCGCAGCAGTATCAGCAGCGAAAGACAGCGGCGCATTGAGCGCTACAGCCATAGTGGTCGCCAGCAGCGTAACTTTAAACAGTGATTTCATCCATATCTCCAGGACCTGAGGTCTCTCACCCCAGTGTTAAACGTAAATGAGTGACGTACTATAAAACGTTGTGGAAGAAATCTACAGACAGACTCCCCCGAATGTCGCTTCTTTTCAGACTATTTTTGTTTAAATAAGTTTCTTGTCAGGGAGATGGATACTGTACTTAAGGAAAAAGTCAGCTAAACTTCGCCGCCGCTGGTCCATTATGGCGAACGACAGATAAACGAGGTGAATGATGAAGGATACAACGATCGAAGCGAGACTGGCTGAGCTGGAAAGCCGCCTGGCTTTTCAGGACATCACCATCGAAGAACTGAACCAGACCGTGACGGCCCATGAGCTTGAAATGGCAAAACTGCGCGATCACATGCGCCTGCTGACGGAAAAGCTGAAGGCCACGCAGCCGTCAAACATTGCCTCTCAGTCAGAAGAGACGCCACCACCTCATTATTGAGGCGTAAAAAAAGCGGGATTATCCCGCTTTTTTATTTTCCGCAGTACGGAATCAGTGGCAACCGCAGCCGCCGTTACCGCAACCACCTTTACCGTGGCCGTGGTCATGACCATGGTCGTGGCCGTGACCACCGCAGCAGCCGTCATGGCCGTGATCGTGGTCATGGTCGTGACCGTGCGCACCGTGAACGTGGCCATGAGCCAGCTCTTCTTCAGTCGCTTCACGGATCGCAACAACTTCTACGTTGAACTTCAGGTTCTGACCCGCCAGCATGTGGTTGCCGTCAACTACAACGTGGTCGTCTTCAACTTCAGTGATTTCAACCGGAACCGGACCCTGGTCAGTTTCCGCCAGGAAGCGCATGCCAACCTGCAACTCGTCAACGCCCATGAATACGTCTTTAGGAACGCGCTGAACCAGGTTGTCGTCATACTGACCGTAAGCGTCGTTCGCGCCTACAGCAACGTCGAATTTGTCGCCAACTTCATGGCCTTCCAGCGCCGTTTCCAGGCCGGAAATCAGGGAACCGTGACCATGCAGGTAGTCCAGCGGCGCACTCACCGGAGACTCATCAACCAACACACCGTCTTCTGTACGTACCTGATAGGCCAGGCTGACCACCAGGTCTTTTGCTACTTTCATGATATCTCCTGAGCGTGGGAAAATTGCTGGCGCAGATTGTAGCGGAAATCTGCACCCGTGTACCCTTAAGCTTAAAAAAACTCAGAGCATATCGCTAGTCTGGATGAAAAATGCCGATCACTTGCTCTTCTTTGCGAACATGATCGCGGGCTTCTTTGTCGGCCTCACGCATCTGGTGACCGCACTTAACACATTCAACGATATCGATATTATTTTCACGCCACATGGCCAGCGTATCTTGCGCCTGGCAGGATGGGCATTTTGCGCCCGCGATAAAGCGTTTACGTACAGCCATCTTTCGTTACCCTTTATTCAAATTCATCCCAGCCGTCGAGCTGGCGTCGTTCCTGTTGCATCTCACGCTGGAAGATCTCCTCCAGTTCGCGACGCGCTTCCCGCACGCGGGAGATCTGCGCCGTGTCGCTGTGCACGGGCATCAGTTCACGCAGCATTCGCATATCCAGCCTGCGGAAATGCATCTGGGCGCGTTGCGCCTGATGAGGATGCATACCCAGCGAAACCAGCGCCTTGCGTCCCAGCTCCAGCGCGCTGGAGAAGGTTTCGCGGGAGAAGTGTTTCACACCCGCCTGCAAAAGTTCGTGAGCCTCCACACGTCCACGCGCACGCGCCAGAATATGCAGATGCGGGAAATGCTGCTGGCACAGCTCCACCAGCTTCATCGTGTCTTCCGGATCGTTACAGGTGATGACGATGGACTCCGCAGCCTCTGCGCCCGCCGAGCGCAACAGCTCAAGCTGCGTCGCATCGCCGTAGTACACCTTATAACCATATTTGCGCATCAGGTTGACGGCGCTGATATCGCGCTCCAGCACCGTAATGCGCATTTTATTTGCCATCAACAGGCGACCAATCACCTGTCCGAAGCGACCAAAGCCCACAACGATCACCTGCGGTTTATCATCTTCCACCCACGGCGCTTCGTCTTCATCGTCTGCGGGATTCAGGCGGCGCGACAGCAGTTTGTCCACCAGCTTCATCAGCAGCGGGGTGGTCATCATCGACAGCGTGACCGTCACCAGCAGCAGCGCCATCTGGTCATCTTTGAACAGCTTCTGAGACGACGCCGTGGAAAACAGCACAAACGCAAATTCTCCCCCCTGGCTTAACACGCTGGAAAACTGCATTCTTTCCGAGCTGCGCAGCCCGTAAATCCTCGCGAGGAGATACAGCACCAGCGTTTTGACCGCCACCAGCACGGCGACACTCGCAATAACCCACAGCAGATGGGTATAGAGCACGCCAAGATTAAGCGCCATACCCACCGAGATAAAGAACAGCCCTAGCAGCAGCCCCTTAAACGGATCGATGGCGGTCTCCAGCTCGTGGCGGTACTCGCTTTCCGCAAGCAGCACCCCGGCGATAAACGTCCCAAGCGCCATCGACAGCCCCAGCGCATCCATAAACAGCGCTGAGCCAAGCACCAGCAGCAGCGTTGCGGCGGTGAATACCTCGCGCACGCCGGATGCTGCAATAAACCGGAATACCGGACGCAGTAAAAACCGACCGCCGATCAGCATCCCCGCGAAGGCCAGCACCTTCATGGAGATCTTCATCCAGTCGAAATGATCGTCTCCGGATCCCGCCAGCAGCGGCACCAGCGCCAGCGCCGGGATCACCGCTAAATCCTGGAACAGCAGCACCGAAAAGCCCAGTTGCCCCGCCTCGTTGCGGTTCATCCCTTTGTCGCGCATCAGCTGAAGCGCCATCGCCGTCGACGACATCGCAAGACCGATCCCGCCAATCACCGCGGCCTGCCAGGAAAACTGCGTCAGCATCAGCAGGCCCGCCAGAATGGCGGCGCTGAGTAACACCTGCGCCGCCCCGACGCCAAAAATAGATTGCCGCAGCTGCCACAGCTTGGAGGGGTTCAGCTCAAGGCCAATGATGAACATCAGGAAGACCACGCCCAGTTCAGAGAAGTGGAGAATTTCATCCACATCGCTGATAAACCCAAGCCCCCAGGGGCCAATGGCTATCCCCGCCAGCAAATAACCCAGCACCGCGCCAATGCCGAGACGCGCGGCAAGCGGGACCGCGACGACGGCGGCGAACAAAAACAGCACCCCGGCAAGGAGTAAATTCGAACCGTCCATTAGCGTCCTCCCGCCGGAATCGGTGACGCCAGCCATTCGCCATAGGCCCTGGCATGGCTCGCCAGCGCTTTCGGATCCTGCCGCCGTGCCCAGTAGATAATAATCGGGCTCATCCAGTGCATACGGCACATCGCCGCCGTCAGCTCAAACGGCCGCAGAATGTCGCTCATGGGGTAACGGTTCAGCCCGTCGTGACGGTAAGCGCTTTCCGGCTCACCGGTGGTAATGACACTCCGCCAGTACTTTCCCGCCAGCTGGTTGCCCCCCACCCCGCTGGAGAAGCCCCGGCTCAGCACGCGGTCCAGCCACTCTTTCAGCAGTGCCGGACAGCTGTAGGTATAAAGCGGATGCTGGAACACAATCACGTCGTGCTGACGCAGCAGTTCCTGCTCGTAAGGAATATCGATAAAAAAATCGGGATAGTGCGCGTAGAGATCGTGCACCGTTACGTTACTGAGCTGTGTGGCCGGCTTAAGCAGCACCCGGTTCGCCACCGAGTCCTGTGATTCCGGATGGGCATACAGCAGCAGCACTTTCGCTGTCTGAGACATCATTCCCCTCCCGGTTCTGTTTTTGTGTATTGTTGTCGTTTTGGGCTACCATGGCGGCCCGGTGGGGAAAATGGCCCACACCTTACATTATCATAATGACAAATTAACATAGTCGGAACATACGGCGCTTCTATGATTGTTTTCTCCTCGTTACAAATTCGTCGCGGCGTGCGCGTCCTGCTGGATAACGCGACTGCTACCATCAACCCGGGCCAGAAAGTGGGGCTGGTCGGCAAAAACGGCTGCGGTAAATCCACCCTGCTGGCACTGCTGAAAAACGAGATAAGCGCGGATGGCGGTAACTTTACCTTCCCGGGCAACTGGCAGCTCGCCTGGGTGAACCAGGAGACGCCCGCGCTGAGCGAACCTGCGCTCGACTATGTTATCGACGGCGACCGTGAATACCGCAAGCTCGAAGCAGAGCTCAACGCCGCCAACGAACGCAACGACGGCCACGCCATCGCCACCGTCCACGGCAAGCTGGACGCCATCGATGCCTGGACCATTCGCTCCCGCGCCTCCAGCCTGCTGCACGGCCTGGGTTTCAGCAACGAACAGCTTGAACGCCCGGTGAGCGATTTCTCCGGCGGCTGGCGTATGCGCCTTAACCTGGCGCAGGCGCTGATCTGCCGCTCCGACCTCCTGCTGCTCGATGAACCCACCAACCACCTCGATCTTGATGCGGTTATTTGGCTGGAGAAGTGGCTCAAGAGCTATCAGGGCACTCTGATTCTGATCTCCCACGACCGCGACTTCCTCGATCCGGTGGTGGATAAAATCATTCATATCGAACAGCAAAGCATGTTCGAATACACCGGCAACTACAGCTCTTTCGAGCGCCAGCGCGCGATGCGCCTTGCCCAGCAACAGGCGATGTATGAAAGCCAGCAGCAGCGCGTGGCGCACCTGCAAAGCTTTGTGGATCGCTTCAAGGCCAAGGCGTCAAAAGCCAAGCAGGCGCAGAGCCGCATCAAGATGCTGGAACGCATGGAGATGATCGCTCCCGCGCATGTGGATAACCCATTCCACTTCAGTTTCCGCGAGCCGGAGAGCCTGCCGAACCCGCTGCTGAAAATGGAAAAAGTGAGCGCGGGCTATGGCGATCGCATTATCCTCGACTCTATCAAGCTCAACCTGGTGCCAGGTTCACGCATTGGCCTGCTGGGGCGTAACGGCGCCGGTAAATCGACGCTGATCAAGCTGCTGGCGGGCGAGCTTAACCCGGTCAGCGGCGAAATCGGCCTGGCGAAAGGCATCAAGCTTGGCTACTTCGCCCAGCATCAGCTGGAATTTTTACGCGCGGATGAATCGCCGATCCAGCACCTGGCGCGCCTGGCGCCGCAGGAAATGGAGCAAAAGCTGCGCGACTACCTCGGCGGCTTTGGCTTCCAGGGCGATAAGGTGACTGAAAATACAGCGCGTTTCTCCGGTGGTGAAAAAGCGCGTCTGGTACTGGCGCTGATCGTCTGGCAGCGTCCAAACCTGCTGCTGCTTGATGAACCAACCAACCACCTCGATCTCGACATGCGTCAGGCGCTGACCGAAGCGCTGATTGAGTTCGAAGGGGCGCTGGTTGTCGTGTCGCACGATCGCCACCTGATCCGCTCCACCACCGACGATCTCTATCTGGTACACGGCGGCAAAGTCGAACCGTTTG
This sequence comes from Enterobacter cloacae complex sp. IR5401, assembly GCF_049238425.1. Taxonomy (NCBI): domain Bacteria; kingdom Pseudomonadati; phylum Pseudomonadota; class Gammaproteobacteria; order Enterobacterales; family Enterobacteriaceae; genus Enterobacter; species Enterobacter cloacae complex sp. IR5401. The sequence goes on from NZ_JBMKHN010000008.1 coordinate 12,184, forward strand.
ACGGCGACCTGGAAGACTACCAGCAGTGGCTGACGGACGTGCAGAAGCAGGAAAACCAGCCGGAAGAGTCAGCGAAAGACAACGCCAACAGCGCCCAGGCGCGTAAAGACCAGAAGCGCCGTGAAGCGGAGCTGCGCACCCAGACGCAACCGCTGCGTAAAGAGATTGCCCGCCTCGAAAAAGAGATGGAAAAGCTCAACGCCACGCTTGCTGCCGTCGAAGAGAAGCTGGGCGACAGCGAACTGTACGATCAGAGCCGCAAAGCGGAGCTGACGGACTGTCTGCAAACTCAGGCGAAAACCAAATCCAGCCTCGAAGAGTGCGAAATGGCATGGCTGGACGCGCAGGAACAGCTGGAAGCGATGCTGCAAGCCGACTAACACGCCGGGAGGGTTATGAGCTTCGATACCACGAGCGAGATTACATTCCGTAAGCTCAGCATCTTCATGACGTTCATGGAGAAGGGCAATATCGCACGTACCGCCGAAACGCTCGGCCTGAGCGGCGTCAGCGTGCACCGCGCGCTGCATACCCTGGAAGAGAATGTCCGCTGCCCGCTCTTTACCCACAAAGGGCGTAACCTGATTGCCCTCCCCTCCGCGTGGACGCTGCTGGAGTATTGTCAGGAGGTGATGCAGGTGATGGAGCGCGGGCTGGAAGAGTCGCGTAAGGTCGCCGGCATTGGTCAGGGGCGGTTACGCGTCGGCACGCTCTACTCGCTAACGCTGGAAACCGTGCCGCGCCTGATAATGGGCATGAAGCTGCGCCGTCCAGATCTGGAGATGGATCTGACGATGGGCTCGAACGAAACCCTGCTCCATATGCTGGGTGAGGGATCGCTGGATGCGATTTTAATCTCTATCTCCGAAAGCGATATCGACCGTAACAGCCTCGAAGTGCTTCCTCTGTTCCATGACGATATTTTCCTTGCCGCACCGGCTTCTGCCACGCTGAATACCAGCGGCCCCGCCGATCTGCGCGACTATAAAGATCGGAAGTTTGTCGCCCTCGCGGAAGGGTTCGCCACTTACGCCGGGTTTCAGGAAGCGTTTCATATCGCCGGTTTCGAGCCGGAGATTGTGACGCGCGTGAACGATATCTTTTCGATGCTGAGCCTGGTGCAGGCGGGGGTCGGGTTTACGCTGATGCCGGGCAGGATGAAGAAAGTGTACGAAAATTCGGTGCAGCTACTGAAGCTGGCGCAGCCGTACCAGATGCAGCAGCTGATTGCGATCGTCTTTGCCCGCAACCGCGAGCAGGATCCGAGCCTGCGGGCGCTGGCCGCGGAAGGGCGGATGTATGCCAGAAGTTTGCAGGATAGTGCCTGATGTTATTGCCCGGTGGCGCTACGCTTACCGGGCAAAAAGTCACCGCTGAAGCCGACCCGCCAGATGCACCGCCACGTCCACTCCGCTGCGCTCCAGCGAAATGGATTCGCCTTCCCACGCCGCCTGCCGCGTCAGACAGGTCAGAATACCCCCTGGCGGCATCTCAATCGCCAGACGCGCTTCGCGCTCGTTAGCGGAAATCACCGCCTCCTGCCAGCGCACGGTTCGCGCCATATTCATCGCCAGGTCGTCGGCAATTTTCTCCGGCTGCCAAAGCACGCGCCCGGTACTGCCGCTCAGGTACGCGCAGCGGGGGCGTGAAAGCGTGACTGATTCAAACGCCGCGGCCAGCTTCTGCGCCGGTTCCGCCAGCAATTCACAGTGCGACGGCACGCTTACCGCCAGCCGTTTGGCCTTGTTCGCGCCCTTCGCCAGCGCGCGTTCGGCTACCTGCGCCATGCCGTCATCGGCTCCGGCAATCACGATCTGCGTTTCGGCGTTCAGGTTAGCGATATAGGTTCCTGTCCCCTGAATCAGGTTTTCCACCTGGGGCAGGGTCAACCCCATTATCGCCGTCAGGCCGTAGCCGTGGGGATACGCCTGCTCCATCAGATCGCCGCGCAGCGCCACCAGCTTCAGCGCGTCCGTAAAGTCCAGCGCACCGGCGATAACCGCCGCAGGATAAGCGCCAATGGACAGCCCGCTGACGATATCCGGCGACACGCCGCGACGTTCCAGCTCGCGCGCCCAAGCCACGCCTGCAATCAACAGCGAAAGCTGAACCGCGCGGGTGTGGGTTAACGAGGATGCGCTGTCCAGGGTATCAACTTCCGCCCCCAGCACAGCACGGGCCTGCTCCAGCTCTGTTCCCGGCAGGTTTTGCAGCATACCTTCATGCTGTGTGCCCTGCCCTGGAAAGGTAAACAGTATTTTCATTACTCCTCCCTGTGCCATGGATCCGCCACCAGGCGCGGCCCATATTGCGTTTTTAACAGCGTTTTGCCGTCGCGTAACCATTCCGCCAGCGCGAATCCGCCCTCGGGCGTATCCACCTGTGTATCCGCCCGGCATAACGCACGACTGAGCTGAGCCTGCCAGTCAGTAAACGCCTCAGGGGAAACGGTACGCGGGGCGCGGATCAGCAGATCGAGATCGCTGTCGGCGTGGATCACCGGAATGCCGGTCGCCAGCGCGTAACCCGTACTGCCGGTTATCCCCCACGTCCACGGCCATGACTGCTGCGCAAGCTGAAGCGCCACCTGAACCGGCGGCTGGGTGATAAACGGCGAACGCAGCAGGTCGGCGGCAACGCTCAAATCTTCGGGCGACACCACGCGCAACACGTTCTCAGGCTTCACCCATCCGGCCGCCCGCTGGTCGCGGCGCAATCCGCGCACGCCAACGGGAATACGGCCTTCATTATCAACATCACGCCGCACCACTACCGGCAGCCCGGTATGCCAGGCCGCGTCCACCCAGGATTCAGTAATCCCTTCCAGGGCGTCGCGCGCGGTAAGCCAGATGATGTCGTGTGGGCGTAATGTTGTGGTCATGATTACATTCCTGAAGTCAGCGAGATAAACAGCGGCAGCGACAGGATACACAGTATGGAGCTCAACAGCAGCACGGCTTCAGCATCCGGCGACTGCACGCCAAAGCGGTTACCGAACACCACGCCAAAGAAGCCCGCAGACAGCGCAATCATCAGGATGGCGGTGATAGCCACGGAGCCGTGCAGACCGAAGATTAAAACGATACCCCAGGCAATCGCTGGCTGGATCAGCAGCTTGGCGATAGTAGAAGTGATCACCATGGTGTTGATCTGGAGCTTACGGGCAGAGAGGATCACGCCGGTCAGGAACAGCGCCGCAGCGGTCGCGGACAGTCCCAGCGGTTTAATCGCCGCCAGCACCAGCTCCGGCATTGTGATGCCGATAGCGGACAGGATCACACCCAACAGCGGGCCCATCACGATCGGTTTTTTAATGGAGCGCCACATCAGCACCGGCAGCATGGAAAGCGTTGAACCGGAGTTATTGCCTTCGGCGCGCGCTTTCTCACGCTCCAGAATCAGCAGGCAGAACGGGGTCATCAGCACTGAACCACAGGCGATGGAGACCGCCACGGACAGCGACGTTGAAGAGCCTTCGCCCAGCACGCTGCCCAGAATCGGCAGGCCAAGCGCCGCGTAGTTTGGCAAGGCGACGGTAAGCGTCAGCACGGCCGCATCCTGCGGGGATTTTTTAAATACGTTTGTCGCGAGGAAGTAGATGACCGCATAGGTGATCCACATCGCCAGGGTGAGCACCAGGATCAGCGGCGACTGCGCCACGATGCCGGTCCACGGGGTTTGCACGGTGGCGCTGAATAGCGCGGCCGGGAGTGCAAAATCCATCACGAAGATATTCAGCAGGGAAACATTTTTGTTATCGACCATCTTTGCCTTACCGGCCCAGAATCCCAGCAGCATGATGACGAAAATCGGTGCAAGAGCATGAACAATTACGTAAGTCATAAATCACCTGTAGTAAAAAAGTTTAAGCACTGGCGCGATGTTTATTATTTTCAGGATGCAGGTTCCCGCGTGGACGCAACGGGCGCGCCCACGGGGTGATGCATCTGGCAGGTCTCTTTTTACTTACCAGCTGGCTCGCATACGTTCACGTACGAGCGCTGAGCTGCGGCGGTTGTCAGCACCCAGACGGTTTTTCAACGTGGTGTCCTGACGAGCGTCACTGATGGCCTGTTGCAGGGTGGTTTTCACCCGCGTCAGATCGCTTTCGGAAGGGGCATCCGGATTGCTGATATCCAGCAGGTCGGAAAGCAGCCCCAGCGTGGCGTAGTTGCTGATGTCGTACGCCATTGGCGGAATGGTTGCCGCCAGTTTTTCCAGCGCCTCAACGGTACGCAGCGTAATGCGCGCCGCAGACTCTTTGCCCATGGCGTGGATCAGCACGCCTTTATCGTTGAAGGCAATCAGACGGTTAGCCTGGTAGCCGTGCGCCAGAAACGCGCCGGACATGGCCTTACCGACGATAAGACCAATCACCGGATGACCTGCCAGCCGCGCATTAGCGTAGGCGGCAGCGGCGCCGGCCAGCGCCTGGTGGATGCCAAACGCCTCTTCGCGACGGCCATAGGCCTGGCTTGGGACATCGATCACCGCCACAATCGGGCGCTTCACGGCTTTATCTGCATCAGCGGCGACGGTTTCGCTGACCACTTTTGCCAGCGTCCAGCCTTCCAGCAGGCCGACTTCCCCTTGCGCCGCGCGCGGGAAGTGGTTGTTGACGTCCGGCACCACGGCGACAAAACGCACCGTTTCACCGTTCAGCTCGCCGTCTGCGGCCTGCACGGACGGGCATAACCCCTCCAGACGTTTCGCGTTCGGGGCCAGAGTTTCCAGCCAGAGTTCGCCACGGCTAATTGAGTTAGTCATCATTTCACCTCCCGGGCAAAAAGCGCTTTAATCTGTTCGGCATCGGCCTGTTTGCGGGTGTCGAAATTCGTCAGACGGTTCAGATAATCGTCGTAGTTATCGGTGCGATGTTTCGCCGGTACGCCTTTGGCGATGGCCTCGTTCATCGCGGCTTTCACCGCGTTCACGCCGTCGCCGACGAGCGCGTCCACCAGCCCGCTTTCATAGCGCACTTCGCCGCCGGTCATGCTCCAGATAAACGGACGGTCGCGGGAGTCGTACTCTTCAATGCCCGCTTCCTGCTCAATAACCTGCGGGCCGTTGAGGCCAAGACGCGCTTCGCGGGTCACAATCAGATAGCTGCACAGCGCCGCGGCGATAGACATCCCGCCGAAGCAGCCTACGGTCCCGGCGACAATCCCGACGACCGGGGTATAGCGACGCAGGTCAACGATCGCGGCGTGGATATCGGCAATCGCCGCCAGGCCAAGGTTGGCTTCCTGCAAACGTACGCCACCGGTTTCGAGGCACAGTACCGCCTGAGTCGGAATGCCGTTGCGGTTATCTTCCGCCGCCAGCTCCAGCGCCGCCGCCATTTTGGCGCCGGACACTTCGCCCATGCTGCCGCCCTGGAAGGTGCCTTCAATCGCCACCACCACCGCAGGCTGGCCGTTGATGGTCCCTTTCGCGACCACCATGCCATCATCAGCCTGAGGAACAATCCCCTGTGGCCCAAGCCATGGAGAAATAATGCCTTCGAACGGATCCAGCAGTTCGCGGTAGCTGCCGTCGTCGAGCAGCGCCTGTGCACGCTGGCGCGCTTTTAGTTCGATAAAGCTGCTGTCATCACGCATGATTCACCCCTTCAAAGACCTGTTCGATACGAATGCGTGCCACGCCCGGCGTCGCGCCGAAGTCGTGGATGGTCAGCTTACCTGCGGGCAGGCTGCTGACGGTTTGCAGGCGGTTGAACAACGCCTCCCAGCGCCCGCGGCTGTTGTCGACGGAGGTGGTGATATCAATGGTTAAGGTCTGGCCCGGTTCGGCGGTGAAAAGCACCTCCATATCCCCGGAACCGACTACCCCTGCCAGCGCCCTGCCGCTTACTTCGCGGCTGGCGGGCACGGTCAATGTGATTTTTTCCATAACATCCTCTTAATGCTTTGAATAGGGCGTTTCGACGCGGTCAAGAAACAGCGTGGCGGCAAGCAGGTCTGCGGCTCCGCCCGGCGAGGCGTTAAGCGCCAGCATCTGACGGTCTAACCGCGCCAGCGCCTGCTGCCCGGCGAGCGTTGCGCATCCTCCGGCGTTCAGCACTGCACGGGCGCCGTTCTGCATGGCGTCCAGCCCCTCCATGCCGGCGCGCGACAGCACGCAGGTGTCGGTGAGCGAGGTCATGATCGCCATCAGCGCGTCGAGTCTGGCCTGCGTTTCGCTGCTGCCTTTGAGACGGCTGAGGCGAAGCTGCGGCAGCGCGCGCTGCATGATGTGCGGAAACGCCTGCTGAGCCTCTTCACGCGCGCCCGGCACGCGGTAGCGGTGCGTGACGCGTAACCCCTTGCTGAACACTTTCGGCGCCACGTCATCCGGCAGCTTCGCCAGCTGAGCGGCGGTGTTCGCGACGGTTTGCGCCCGGGCATCGCCGCCCAGCATCGCCACCGCGCTCACCAGCAATCCCAGCGCCCAGATCGCGCCACGGTGCGTGTTCACGCCGTCGGTAGCGGCCATCATCTGCCGTTCACCTTCGCGACCCAGGCGGCCAACGGTTTGCCGGAGGGCAATATCCGCCGGACGCTGCCAGCTCTGCTGTGCCAGCGCCTGAAACGTGGGGGTCAGGCTGCGAGCGGAGCGCTCCATCAGCGCAAGCGATAAATCGTGGTGCGCGCCGTTCCCCCGGCTGTCCACCAGACCGGGCTTCGGGCTTAAACGTGCTTCGTCAATCAGACACTGCGTGGCGGTTCGCGCCAGCCATTCGGCACCGCCTTCAACCTGGATCTGGGGCAGAAGTTTCATTACCAGCTCCGGAATTTCGCAGGTGGGTTATACAGACCACGGGACCACTCAACGAGGTCAGCCACGCTGCCCGCAGCCAGCAGAGAGCGAGTGGCATCGGTACGACGAATGCCCATATCTTCCGGATACACAACCTTGCCGCTCTGACGTAGTTCCGCCACGCGTTTGGCGTCAACGCCCAGACCGATATCGGTGATACCCGCCACGGCGGCGACCATGGCGCGACGCTCTTCCAGATCTTTCGCCCGGTAGAGGTAAGCAATCCCCTCTTCCGTCAGCACGTGGGTGACGTCATCGCCGTAAATCATGACCGGCGCCAGCGGCATACCGGAGGCTTTCGCGACGTCAACAGCGTCGAGTTTTTCCACGAAGGTTGGCTTCACGCCCGCCTGGAAGGTTTCCACCATCTGCACAACCAGCTTTTTACCGCGTTGCATCGGGTCAGGCTCGGTGATCATGTTCAGCCAGGCCGGTGTGGCGTGGCGACGACCGTGCGGATCGTGGCCCATGTTTGGCGCGCCGCCGAAGCCGGAAAGACGGCCGCGAGTCACGGTTGAGGAGTTAGCGTAACCATCAACCTGTAGCGTGGAGCCGATAAACATATCGACCGCGTACTGACCAGCCAGCTGACAGAAGGCGCGGTTAGAGCGCATGGAGCCGTCAGCACCGGTAAAGAACACGTCCGGACGGGCGCGGATGTACTCTTCCATCCCCAGCTCGCCGCCGAAGCAGTGGACGCTCTCCACCCAGCCGCTTTCGATGGCCGGGATCAGCGTTGGATGCGGGTTCAAAGTCCAGTGTTTACAGATTTTGCCTTTGAGTCCGAGCTGTTCGCCGTAAGTTGGCAGCAGCAGCTCGATCGCTGCGGTGTTAAAGCCAATCCCGTGGTTCAGGGACTGCACCTGGTGTTCGGCGTAGATGCCTTTAATCGCCATCATCGCCATCAGGATGTGTTCCTGTTTGATCAGGCGTGGGTCGCGGGTGAAAAGCGGTTCGATAAAGAACGGCTTATCGGCAACCACCACAAAATCAATCCACGAGCCCGGAATATCCACACGCGGAAGGTCGCACTCGTCATCCACCAGCTCGTTCACCTGCGCGATGACGATGCCGTCGTGGAACGCGGCGGCTTCCACCAGCGCCGGGGTATCTTCGGTACTCGCCCCGGTATAGAGGTTGCCTTTGCGGTCCGCTTTAAAACCGGCAATCAGCGCCACGTTTGGCGAAAGGTCGACGTATAAACGTGAGTAGAGTTCGATGTAGGTGTGAATCGCCCCGATTTCGAGCTGACCATCCTCCAGCAGCTGCGAAATGCGCAGGCTTTGCGTACCGGAGAAGGAGAAGTCCAGCTTGCGGGCGATGCCTTTCTCAAAGATGTCCAGATGTTCGCTGCGGCCCACGCTCGGCATGATCATATGCAGATCGTGCACGATTTGCGGGTTCACTTCCGCCAGTGAACGGGAAAGGAAATCCGCCTGCTTCTGGTTGTTGCCTTCCAGAACGACTTTGTCGCCTGGTGCGATCAGTTTTTCCAGCATGGCGACAAGATCGCCGGTTGGCAGTACCTTGCCCTGCACCGGTACGGACGCCAGACGACGCGCTTTCTCACTGCGTCGGGTGTTCCATTGCCGGGTGGGTGTTTGCCCAGATAACATTATTAACCTCCTGATTCAGCACATCATTCTGATTTGCTTAACGTTGAGTAAAGTGTGCGCTCTGGTGAGAAAGGCATCAATTAAGCGTAGAGGCAAATCATTAGCCTGAGAGTAATAATCAAGGTAAATATTTGTGATCGGGATCAGTTCATGTTTCGGAAAAACGGGCTAAACGGGGTACAATTCGGAAGGTATAGTTAATTTCTGACAAGAATCAGCATCGCCCTTATGACCCAAATCATTCCCTCAGACTTCGACATTGCAGCCGAAGAGAGCGCAGAGTTCGTGCCCATGCGCGGTGTGGCTAACCCTCACCTGCAAACCATGCTGCCGCGCCTGATCCGCCGCAAGGTACAGTTCACCCCGCACTGGCAACGCCTGGATTTGCCGGATGGCGACTTTTTGGATCTCGCCTGGAGCGAAGATCCGGATCGGGCCAGACATAAACCCCGTCTGGTAGTGTTTCACGGTCTGGAAGGCAGCCTGCACAGCCCTTACGCACACGGACTCATTGAGGCGGCGAAAGCCCGCGGCTGGCTTGGGGTGGTGATGCATTTTCGCGGATGCAGCGGCGAGCCTAATCGTCAGAAACGCATTTATCACTCGGGTGAAACCGAGGACGGCACCTGGTTCCTGCGCTGGCTAAGAGACAATTTCGGCGAGGCGCCAACGGCAGCGGTGGGGTATTCGCTGGGCGGCAATATGCTGGCCTGTCTGCTGGCGAAGGAGAGCGACGCCGTACCGCTGGATGCGGCGGTGATTGTCTCTGCGCCGTTTATGCTGGAGCAGTGCAGCTATCATATGGAAAAGGGCTTTTCGCGAGTGTACCAGCGCTACCTGCTCAACCTGCTGAAAGCCAACGCCGCGCGCAAGCTGAAGGCCTATCCGGATACGCTGCCTGTGACGCTGCAACAGCTCAAACGCGTGAAGCGCCTGCGCGAGTTTGATGATTTGATCACCTCGAAAATTCACGGTTTTGCCGATGCGATTGACTATTACCGTCAGTGCAGCGCCATGCCTTTACTGAATCAAATCACGAAACCCACGCTGATTATCCACGCCAAAGACGATCCGTTTATGGATCATCACTCGATCCCCGCCCCTGACTATCTGCCGGATAACGTGGAGTATCAGCTCACCGAGTTCGGCGGGCACGTCGGCTTTGTTGGCGGCACGCTGCGTCGGCCAAAAATGTGGCTTGAGACGCGTATACCCGACTGGTTAACGGCCTATCTGGACGGTAAAAAATGATTATTCCCTGGCAGGATCTCTCTCCCGAAACGCTCGATAATCTGATTGAAAGCTTTGTCTTGCGCGAAGGCACCGATTATGGTGAACATGAACGTTCGCTTGAACAAAAGGTCAACGATGTTAAGCGCCAGCTTAAAAGCGGCGACGTGGTGCTGGTATGGTCCGAACTGCATGAGACGGTCAATATCATGCCCCGCAACGCGTTTCATGGCTGATCTTTACACTTTTCCAGTCAGGGAGTTGCTATGTCTGCCAGACATCCGGTTATTGCCGTTACGGGTTCGAGTGGGGCGGGAACCACTACCACCAGCCTCGCCTTCCGCAAGATCTTCGCCCAGCTTAACTTACGGGCGGCCGAGGTAGAAGGCGACAGCTTTCACCGCTACACGCGCCCGGAGATGGATATGGCCATCCGCAAGGCGCGCGATCTGGGTAAACACATCAGCTACTTCGGCCCGGAGGCCAATGACTTCGGCCTGCTGGAGCAAACCTTCCGTGAATACGGGCAAAGCGGTACCGGGCAGTCCCGCAAGTATCTCCACACCTACGATGAAGCCGTGCCCTGGAACCAGGTCCCCGGCACGTTCACGCCCTGGCAGCCGCTGCCGGAACCGACTGACGTGCTGTTTTACGAAGGATTGCACGGCGGCGTGGTGACGCCTCAGCACGACGTGGCGCGCCACGTGGATTTGCTGGTGGGGGTGGTGCCGATTGTTAACCTTGAGTGGATCCAGAAGCTGACGCGTGACATGAGCGAGCGCGGCCATTCGCGAGAGGCGGTAATGGATTCGGTGGTGCGCTCCATGGAAGATTACATCAACTTCCTGACGCCGCAGTTCTCCCGAACCCACATTAACTTCCAGCGCGTCCCCACCGTGGACACCTCCAACCCGTTCGCCGCAAAAAGCATCCCGTCGCTGGACGAGAGCTTTGTGGTGATCCACTTCCGCAACCTGGAAGGCATTGATTACCCCTGGTTGCTGGCGATGCTACAGGGTTCGTTTATTTCGCACATGAATACGTTAGTGGTGCCCGGGGGAAAAATGGGGCTGGCAATGGAACTTATCATGACACCGCTGGTGCAGCGGCTGATGGAAGGAAAGCAAATCGCGTGAACATGTTCCCTCTCCCCGTGGGAGAGGGTTAGGGTGAGGGCATCAACACGCACGATGCCCCAATAATTAAGCCTCTATCACTTCATACGAATGGGTGATGTTTACCGCTTTCTCCAGCATTAACGCCACAGAGCAGTATTTCTCCGCAGACAGGTCAACCGCACGCGAGACCGCCGCATCCTTCAGTTCTTTGCCAGTGACGATAAAGTGCAGATTAATATGCGTGAACAGGCGTGGCGCCTCTTCGCGACGTTCTGACGTCAGCTTCACTTCACAATCGGTCACGTCATGACGGCCTTTTTGCAGGATCGACACCACGTCGATCGCGCTGCATCCGCCCGCCGCCATCAGCACCATCTCCATCGGGCTTGGCGCTTTATCGCCGGAGTTGCCATCCATCAAAACCTGGTGCCCGGAAGCAGACTCGCCCAGGAACGTTAACCCTTCAACCCATTTCACACGCGCTTGCATATTCACTCACTCCAACGTTGCATTTTTTATGACAGATTACGTGTACGTTACATTTCTCGCAACGGAAGGCGACCTGCGTCATGCTGAAGCGAGACACCAGGAGACACGCGGCGAAAGCTATGCTAAAACACTCTGGATGCTACAGTAATACATTGACGTTACACATGTATGCAGAGGACATCAAACTTTACTGGCTGCGAAACGTTACGACAGCCGACTTCCCAGGTATGGGTAAGAATTCGATTGCAACCCCAGAGTCCGGATGCATCTTATGACTCTGGTGACAGCTTATAACAGAGGATAACAGCGCATGGTGCTTGGCAAACCGCAAACAGACCCGACTCTCGAATGGTTCTTGTCTCATTGCCACATTCATAAGTACCCATCAAAGAGCACGCTGATTCACCAGGGTGAAAAAGCGGAAACGTTGTATTACATCGTTAAAGGCTCGGTGGCCGTGCTGATCAAAGATGAAGAAGGGAAAGAGATGATCCTTTCTTATCTGAACCAGGGCGATTTTATCGGTGAACTGGGCCTGTTTGAAGAAGGCCAGGAACGTAGCGCCTGGGTTCGTGCAAAAACAGCATGTGAAGTGGCTGAAATTTCTTATAAGAAATTCCGTCAGCTGATTCAGGTCAACCCTGACATCCTGATGCGTCTCTCTTCCCAGATGGCACGCCGTCTGCAAGTGACCTCTGAGAAGGTAGGTAACCTCGCCTTCCTGGACGTAACCGGTCGTATCGCGCAGACGCTGCTGAACCTGGCGAAACAGCCAGACGCCATGACTCACCCTGACGGTATGCAAATTAAAATTACCCGCCAGGAAATCGGTCAGATCGTCGGCTGCTCCCGTGAAACAGTGGGCCGTATCCTGAAGATGCTGGAAGATCAGAACCTGATCTCCGCCCACGGTAAAACCATCGTGGTTTACGGGACCCGATAATTCCGGTCAAACGGCGTGCCGCCGCAGGGTGGCACGCCGTTTTTGTCTCTACTCCTCATGTGGCGCAGGCTGATCTATCACCCGGAAGTTAACTACGCACTACGACAAACGCTGGTGTTGTGTCTTCCCGTGGCCGTGGGCCTGCTCCTCGGACATCTTCAGCAAGGCCTGCTGTTTTCCCTCGTGCCCGCCTGCTGCAACATTGCCGGTCTGGATACGCCGCATAAACGCTTTTTTAAACGTCTGATTATTGGCGGCTGCCTGTTTGCCGGCTGTAGCCTTGCCGTACAACTCTTACTGGCCCGCGACATTCCTCTGCCGCTGATCCTGACCGTGCTGGCGATGACGCTCGGCGTCACCGCCGAAATCAGCTCGCTGCACGCCCGCCTGCTTCCCGCGTCGCTGATTGCCGCCATCTTCACCTTAAGCCTTGCAGGTAATATGCCGGTGTGGGAGCCATTGCTGATCTACGCCCTCGGCACGCTGTGGTACGGGCTGTTTAACTGGTTCTGGTTCTGGCTGTGGCGGGAACAGCCGCTGCGCGAATCCCTGAGCCTGCTCTACGTGCAGCTTGCTGAATACTGCGAAGCAAAATACACCCTGCTCACTCAACATACCGACCCGGAAAAATCCCTGCCGCCGCTACTGGCGCGCCAGCAAAAAGTGGTGGATCTGATCAGCCAGTGCTATCAGCAGTTGCACATGCTTGCCGCCAACAAAAATCATGAATACAAGCGGCTGCTGCGAATCTTCCAGGTCGGGCTGGATTTGCAGGAGCATATCTCCGTCAGCCTTCATAATCCGGAAGAGGTGCAAAAGCTGGTGGAGCGCAGCCATGCAGAAGCGGTGATCCGCTGGAACGCGCAGACCGTCGCGGCCCGCCTGCGGGTGCTGGCTGACGATATCCTCTATCACCGCTACCCGACGCGCTTTAACATGGACAAACAGCTCGGCGCGCTGGAAAAGATTGCGCGTCAGCACGCGGATAACCCGGTCGGGCAATTTGCTGCCTGGCATTTCAGCCGCATCGCCCGGGTGTTACGCACCCAGCGCCCGCTTTATGCCCGCGACCTGATGGCCGATAAGCAAAAACGGCTGCCGCTGCTGCCCGCGCTCAAAAGCTATCTTTCACTAAAATCTTCTGCCCTGCGCAATGCCGCAAGGATCAGTGTGATGCTGAGCATCGCCAGCCTGATGGGAATGGCCCTGCACCTGCCGAAACCCTACTGGATCTTAATGACCGTACTGTTTGTTACCCAGAACGGCTATGGCGCCACGCGGGTCCGTATTCTGCATCGGGCGGGCGGCACGATGGCGGGGCTGATTATCGCGGGCGTGACGCTGCACTTCCACGTGCCGGAGGGCTATACCCTGGCCGGTATGCTGGCAATCACGCTGGTGAGCTATCTGATTATCCGCAAAAACTACGGCTGGGCGATGGTGGGCTTTACGGTGACGGCGGTGTATACCCTTCAACTGCTCACGCTTAACGGGGAACAGTTTATTATTGCCCGTCTGGTCGATACGCTGATTGGCTGCCTGATCGCCTTTGGCGGCATGGTCTGGCTGTGGCCGCAGTGGCAGAGTGGGCTGTTGAGGCAGAACGCCCACGACGCGCTGGAAGCTGACCAGCAGGCCATTCGTCTGATCCTGAGCGATGACCCACAACCCTCTCCGCTGGCCTACGAGCGCATGAAGGTCAACCAGGCGCATAACGCCCTGTTCAACTCCCTTAACCAGGCCATGCAGGAGCCGGGCTTTAACGCGCACTATCTGGCTGACATGAAGCTGTGGGTCACGCACAGCCAGTTTATCGTCGAGCACATCAATGCCATGACGACGCTGGCGCGGGAGCACACGATGCTGACGCCGGATCTGGCGCAGCGCTATTTGCAGTCGTGTGAAATTGCGTTGCAGCGCTGTCAGCAGCGCCTGGAGTATGATGCACCGGGCGAGTCAGGTGATTCGAACATTCTGGAAGCGCCGGAGACGCTGACCCACGGGCCGATGAGCACCCTTGAGCAGCATTTACAGCGCGTTCTCGGCCACCTGAACACCATGCACACCATTTCGTCGGTGGCATGGCGTCAGCGCCCGCATCACGGGATTTGGTTAACGCGCCGGTTAAAACGAACCGCGTATTAGCCGCTGACGATCTTCGCGACCGCCGCGGCAAAACGGGTTAATCCGTCTTCGATGTCTTTGTCTTCCACCACAAGCGATGGCGCAAAGCGCATCACGTCCGGCCCGGCATTGAGCACCATGACGCCTTCGTGCGCGGCGGCGTGCAGGAAATCGCGCGCGCGGCCTTTATACTGAGGCTTCAACTCGGCGCCAATCAGCAGCCCCATTCCGCGGATTTCGCTGAAGACATCAAACTGTTCGTCAATCTGCTGAAGATGTTTCACAAACAGATCGCGTTTCGCATTCACGCCATTCAGGACGTCCGGCGTATTAATGATATCGAACGCCGCACCCGCCACGGCACACGCCAGCGGATTACCGCCGTAGGTGGAGCCGTGTGAGCCCACATGAAATGCGGAAGCGATATCCTGGGTAGTGAGTACCGCACTGACCGGGAAACCGCCGCCGAGCGCTTTCGCGCTGGTCAGAATATCCGGCGTTACGCCGTAGTGCATATAAGCGAACAGATCCCCGGTACGCCCCATCCCACACTGCACTTCATCAAACACCAGCAGCGCCTGGTGCTCGTCACACAGTTCGCGCAGCCCTTGCAGAAATTCCGGGGTGGCCGCCGTGACGCCGCCTTCCCCCTGAATGGGCTCGACCACCACGGCACAGGTGTGATCGTCCATCACCGCTTTAACGGCGTGCAGATCGTTAAACGGCACGTGGATGATATCCGCAGGTTTCGGACCAAAGCCGTCGGAATACTTCGGCTGGCCGCCCACGGAAACGGTAAAGAACGAGCGACCGTGGAAGGCGTTATGGAAGGCGATGATTTTGGTTTTGTACGGACTATGACGCGTGGTTGCGTAGTAGCGCGCCAGCTTAAAGGCAGTTTCGTTGGCTTCGGTGCCGGAGTTCATAAACAGCACGCGTTCGGCGAAGGTGGCATCGATGATCTTACGCCCCAGACGCAGCGCCGGTTCGTTGGTGAACACGTTGCTGGTGTGCCACAGCGTTTCGCCCTGCGTTTTCAGCGCGTCCACCAGCGCAGGATGGCAATGGCCCAGTGCCGTCACCGCAATACCGCCTGCGAAATCAACATACTCGTTGCCCTGCTGATCCCAGACGCGGCTGCCTCTCCCTTTCACCGGGATAAACTCAGCCGGTGCATAAATCGGCAGGATCACTTCATCGAATGTCGCGCGGGTAATTGCTGGTTGTTCAGTTGCCATGTCATGACCATCCATTTTTATGTCACAGTTATTGTGAAAATATAATCACAAAATATGCATAAAAAATCACAGCAAGGCAACCGATATTCAGCGATTAAGGAAATTGGCCAGCAGCGCGTGCCCCTGTTCGCTGAGAATGCTTTCCGGGTGGAACTGCACACCTTCCAGATCGTACTCGCGGTGGCGAATGCCCATGATCTCCTGCGTCTCGCTCCAGGCGGTAACCTCAAAGCAGGCCGGCAGGGTCGGCGGATCAATAATCAGAGAATGGTAGCGCGTCACGGTTAACGGATTGTTTAGCCCCAGGAATGCGCCGGTACCGGTGTGTGTGATCGGTGAGGTTTTGCCATGCATGACTTTCGCGGCACGGACAATGGTGGCGCCAAAGACCTGCGCAATGGCCTGGTGACCCAGGCAGACGCCCAGAATCGGCAGTTTGCCCGCATAGTGTTGGATTACCGCCAGCGAGATGCCGGACTCCGACGGGGTACACGGCCCGGGCGAAATCACGATTTTCTGAGGTGCCAGCGCGTCAATGTCATCCAGCGCGATCTCATCGTTACGGCGGACAACCACCTCTGCCCCCAGCTCGCAAAAATACTGGTAGAGGTTCCAGGTAAAGGAATCATAGTTATCAATCAGCAGAATCATGGCGGCTCCTGAAAAAATGGCCGCCCTATTTTACGCAGATTCCCGCGCTTCGCTCACAACTTTGGCGAAGATGACGTTCAGGGCGGTCAAATCCCCCATCGCCCCGCTCTGGTTGGCGGCAGCCCAGTCGTCCGGGTCGATCCCCTGCCAGTTCAGCACGTAGCCCGCATGAATAGCCAGTTGTTCAAAGAAGATCCGCTGGGCCACGCCATTACCGCTCATAAACGGATGTAGCATGTTGATTTCACAGTAGTAATGACTGATTCTGTCTGTAAACTCTTCTTTCTGAAGGCCTACCAGATATTTATCACTTTCCAGCGAAGCCATCAGCTCATTACCCACTTTCTCGATGTACTCGAAATGGCAAAAAGGAATGTCGCCCTTGGAAATATCGGCGGTGCGCAGCTCGCCCGCGCCTTTCATTTCGTTGCGGAATAAATGGCGGTGAATAAGACACAGATGGGGTAAACCCGGTGCGGAAGGCCCCAGTTCCAGCGTCTCGATATCGGGTTCAGCGGGCCCCTTACCTTTTTCAAGGAGGCAGCTGGCCTGAAAATTGACACTACGTTGTTGCTCCCAGAGACGGGATTTTTGCTTGTCGGTGAGTTTTTTCACTACGCCTCCCTGAATAGTCCGTTTGCCACAAGTATAAGCAGCAAAACGCGCTTTCGCAGGGAGGGCGGAAAGACACGGGCAGGATATGCCCGTGTGGACGAACGATTACGGCAGCACTTTCGCGGAGAGAATGACGACAGGCTTAGTCGGCACATTCTGGTATGGACCGACATCGTGAGTCTGAACCTGAGAGATCTTATCCGCCACGTCCATGCCTTTCACCACTTTGCCAAACACCGCGTAGCCAAAGTCGCGCTGACCGTGGTCCAGGAAGGCGTTATCAGCCACGTTGAGGAAGAACTGGCTGGTGGCGCTGTCTTTGTCCGCCGTACGCGCCATCGAGATGGTGCCGCGCTTGTTCAGCAGGCCGTTGTCAGCTTCATTTTTGATGGGCGGGTTAGGCTGTTTCTGCTGCATCTGCTCGTTAAAACCGCCACCCTGAATCATAAAGCCCGGGATCACGCGGTGGAATGTGGTGTTGTTATAAAAACCACTGTTCACGTAGTCGAGGAAGTTTTTCACCGAAACAGGGGCTTTCTGGCTATCCAGCTCCAGCTCAATATTCCCCGCAGAGGTAGTCAGCAGGACGTGAGGGTCTCCTTTGGCTGCCAGCGCAGCAGGGGAAACGGCAGAAAGAGCAAACACAGCTGCAACAGCCGCCAGTGTTGATTTGAGCATGAGAATTCCTTAACAAAGCGCAGTATAAAAAGCGAATGGCTTGATTCTAAAGAGCAGTATGAACCCAGACCAGTCTTTTACCTAATTTTACCAAATTGAAACAATTATTACCGCGCAAACGATTGTTCACCCCGCAACATAATGTGATCTGCATCACGTTAAAACCTGCAATTGTGCTCAAAATTTTCTGAAAAGATTTAATTAGATCACTTTCGCGACTAAAATCTGCCCGCTCAAACGCAGTCATTGCGTTTTTCTTTACTTTTAACAGGCCAGACATGACTAACAGCAATCGCATCAAGCTCACATGGATCAGCTTCTTCTCTTACGCCCTGACCGGCGCGTTGGTGATCGTCACCGGGATGGTGATGGGAAATATCGCAGACTACTTCCAGCTGCCCGTTTCCAGCATGAGTAACACCTTCACCTTCCTGAACGCGGGGATCCTGATCTCTATTTTCCTTAATGCATGGCTGATGGAAATCGTGCCGCTGAAAACGCAGCTGCGTTTTGGCTTCGTGCTGATGGTTGCCGCCGTGGCGGGCCTGATGTTGAGCCACAGCATCGCCCTCTTCTCTGCCGCCATGTTCGTACTGGGCCTGGTGAGCGGGATCACCATGTCGATCGGTACGTTTCTGATTACGCACATGTATGAAGGCCGCCAGCGCGGCGCACGTCTGCTGTTCACCGACTCCTTCTTCAGCATGGCCGGGATGATTTTCCCGATGGTCGCCGCGTATCTTCTGGCGCGCAGCATTGAGTGGTACTGGGTATATGCCTGCATTGGTCTGGTCTATGTCGCGATCTTTATTCTCACCTTCGGCTGCGAGTTCCCGGTGCTGGGCAAAAAAGCGCAGACTACATCCGAGCCGGTTGCGAAAGAAAAATGGGGTATCGGCGTACTGTTCCTCTCCATCGCCGCGCTGTGTTACATCCTCGGCCAGCTGGGCTTTATCTCCTGGGTTCCAGAGTATGCTAAAGGTCTGGGCATGAGCCTGAACGACGCGGGTAAACTGGTGAGCGATTTCTGGATGTCTTACATGTTCGGCATGTGGGCATTTAGCTTTATCCTGCGCTTCTTCGACCTGCAACGGATCCTGACCGTTCTGGCGGGTCTGGCGACCGTGCTGATGTATCTGTTCATCAACGGTTCCCCGGAGCATATGCCGTGGTTCATCCTGACCCTGGGCTTCTTCTCCAGCGCGATTTATACCTCGATCATCACCCTTGGCTCTCTTCAGACCAAAGTGGCCTCGCCAAAGCTGGTGAACTTCGTGCTGACCTGCGGCACCATCGGCACCATGCTGACCTTCGTGGTCACGGGCCCGATTGTTGCGCACAGCGGCCCGCTGGCGGCGCTGCATACCGCTAACGGTCTATACGCCGTGGTGTTTATCATGTGCTTCGTGCTGGGCTTTGTGACCCGTCACCGTCAACACAACCCGTCAACAGCTACCCACTAATCGCCATAACCCCTTTGCGAGCTGCAAAGGGGTTTCCCCTGTGCTCACCCGCCCTGCCCGCCGATGGGTAAAAACCCCATTAATTTTGTGCGAAAAACGAACAAGCACAAAAATCAAACAATATCCGTCACTTATAAAAATCCTGACAAATCATAGATATACCCCCTAAGGGGTAGGTGAAGGCGTATTTGATTTGCATCAATAAGTGCCCCTGCTGAATCGTTAAGGTAGGCAGTAATAGAAAAGAAATCGAGGCAAAAATGAGCAAAGTCAGACTCGCTATCATCGGTAACGGCATGGTCGGCCACCGCTTTATTGAGGATCTTCTCGATAAAGCCGATGCTGAGCAGTTCGATATTACCGTGTTCTGTGAAGAACCCCGCAAGGCGTACGACCGTGTGCACTTGTCTTCCTACTTCTCTCACCATACCGCCGAAGAGCTCTCTCTGGTGCGTGAAGGGTTCTACGAGAAGCATGGCGTAAAAGTGCTGGTGGGCGAACGCGCTATCACCATCAACCGTCAGGAGAAAGTAATCCACTCCAGCGCCGGACGTACGGTTTTTTACGATAAGCTGATCATGGCGACGGGCTCGTATCCGTGGATCCCGCCTATTAAAGGGTCGGAAACCCAGGATTGCTTCGTTTACCGTACCATTGAAGACCTCAACGCCATTGAATCCTGCGCACGTCGAAGCAAACGCGGCGCGGTTGTCGGCGGTGGTCTGCTGGGTCTGGAAGCGGCAGGCGCGCTGAAAAACCTCGGCGTTGAAACCCACGTTATCGAATTTGCCCCGATGCTGATGGCCGAACAGCTCGACCACATGGGTGGCGATCAGCTGCGCCGTAAGATCGAAAGCATGGGCGTGAAAGTTCACACCAGCAAAAACACCAAAGAGATCGTTCAGGAAGGGACTGAAGCACGCAAAACCATGCGCTTTGCCGACGGCAGCGAGCTGGAAGTGGACTTCATCGTCTTCTCCACCGGTATCCGCCCGCGCGACAAGCTGGCAACGCAATGCGGTCTGGCCGTCGCGCAGCGCGGTGGGATCATGATTAACGACACCTGCCAGACCTCCGACCCGGATATTTACGCCATCGGCGAATGCGCCAGCTGGAACAACCGCGTATTCGGCCTGGTCGCGCCTGGGTACAAAATGGCGCAGGTCGCCGTGGATCATATCCTGGGCAGCGAAAACGCCTTCACCGGCGCAGACATGAGCGCCAAGCTGAAGCTGCTGGGCGTGGACGTGGGCGGTATTGGCGATGCGCATGGTCGCACCCCGAACTCCCGCAGCTATGTTTATCTGGACGAATGCAAAGAAGTCTACAAACGTCTTATCGTCAGCCAGGACAACAAAACCCTGCTCGGGGCGGTGCTGGTGGGCGACACCAGCGACTTCGGCAACCTGCTCCAGCTGGTATTGAACGCCATTGAGCTGCCGGAAAACCCGGACGCGCTGATCCTCCCGGCGCACGCCTCCAGCGGTAAGCCGTCCATCGGTGTGGATAAACTGCCGGACAGCGCGCAAATCTGTTCCTGCTTCGACGTCACCAAAGGCATGCTGATCTCCGCCATTAACAAAGGCTGCCACACCGTTGCGGCGCTGAAGGCGGAAACCAAAGCCGGGACCGGCTGCGGCGGCTGTATTCCTCTGGTCACCCAGGTACTGAACGCCGAGCTGGCAAAACAGGGCATTGAAGTGAACAACAACCTGTGCGAGCACTTCGCTTACTCTCGCCAGGAGCTGTACCACCTGATCCGCGTGGAAGGCATTAAGTCCTTTGACGAACTGCTGGAGAAACACGGCCAGGGCTATGGCTGTGAGGTATGTAAGCCTACCGTTGGTTCGCTGCTGGCGTCCTGCTGGAACGAATATGTGCTCAAACCAGAACACACTCCGCTTCAGGACACCAACGATAACTTCCTGGCCAATATTCAGAAAGACGGGACTTACTCGGTGATCCCGCGTTCTGCCGGAGGGGAAATCACCCCGGAAGGGCTGGTCGCCGTGGGTCGTATCGCCCGTGAGTTTAACCTGTACACCAAAATCACCGGTTCCCAGCGTATCGGCCTGTTCGGCGCGCAGAAGGACGACCTGCCGGAAATCTGGCGTCAGCTGATTGAAGCGGGCTTCGAAACCGGCCACGCGTACGCCAAAGCGCTGCGCATGGCGAAAACCTGCGTGGGCAGCACCTGGTGTCGCTACGGCGTCGGCGACAGCGTGGGATTCGGCGTTGAGCTGGAAAACCGCTACAAAGGCATCCGTACCCCGCACAAAATGAAGTTCGGCGTCTCCGGCTGTACCCGCGAATGTGCGGAAGCGCAGGGTAAAGACGTGGGTATTATTGCCACCGAGAAAGGCTGGAACCTGTACGTGTGCGGCAACGGCGGGATGAAACCTCGCCACGCGGATCTGCTGGCCGCCGATCTCGATCGCGATACGCTGATCAAATACCTCGACCGCTTCATGATGTTCTACATTCGTACCGCCGATAAGCTGACCCGTACCGCGTCCTGGCTGGATAATCTCGAAGGCGGCATCGACTACCTGAAGTCAGTCATTATCGACGACAAGCTGGGCCTGAATGAACAGCTGGAATCCGAGATGACTCGACTGCGCGAGGCGGTGATTTGCGAGTGGACCGAAACCGTGAACACGCCAGCGGCGCAGACGCGCTTCAAACACTTTATCAACAGCACCCAGCGCGACCCGAACGTGCAGGTGGTGCCGGAGCGTGAACAGCATCGTCCAGCGACCCCGTATGAACGTATTCCGGTGATGCTGGTGGAGGAAAACGCATGAGCCAGTGGGTAAACATCTGCAATATTAACGACATTCTGCCAGCAACCGGCGTCTGTGCCCTGCTGGGCAACGAGCAGGTGGCGATTTTCCGCCCTCGCCACGATGAACAGGTCTATGCCATCAGCAATATCGACCCGTTCTTCGAGGCCAGCGTGCTCTCCCGCGGTCTGATTGCGGAGCACCAGGGCGAACTGTGGGTTGCCAGCCCGCTGAAAAAGCAGCGCTTCCGCTTAACCGACGGGCGCTGCATGGAAGATGAAAGCTTCTCGGTCAAACACTACGACGTCCGCGTGAAGGACGGCGAGGTGCAGCTGAAAGGGTAACCCCTCGCCTTTTCAATAGGAAAGGCTTATGACCCCTTATGGGTAACGGCAGGAAAAACCGTATGTTCTGTACGATTCCTGCTGTTATCCTGACGTCAATTCTTCCCCCGCCATGAATGCTGTGAGGTAACGTCGTGGATCACCTGCCGATTTTTTGTCAATTACGCAACCGCGACTGCCTGCTCGTGGGCGGCGGCGATGTGGCTGAACGCAAGGCGCGCCTGCTGTTAGAGGCGGGCGCCCGACTGACCGTTAACGCCCTCACCTTCGCCCCACAGTTTGACGTCTGGGCGCAGGAAGGGATGCTCACCCAGGTGCAGGGCGAATTTGATGAATCCCTGCTGGATACCTGCTGGCTGACCATCGCCGCAACGGATAACGATGACGTTAACCAGCGCGTCAGCGACGCCTGCGAAGCGCGCCGCATCTTCTGTAACGTTGTGGATGCGCCGAAAGAGGCGAGCTTTATCATGCCGTCGATTATTGACCGTTCACCGCTGATGATTGCGGTGTCGTCCGGTGGCCGCTCGCCCGTTCTTGCCCGTCTGCTGCGGGAAAAACTGGAAGCCGTGCTGCCGCAGCATCTTGGTCAGATTGCCCAATACGCCGGAGAGCTGCGCTCCCGCGTGAAGCAAACCTTCGCAACCGTGGGCGAACGCCGTCGCTTCTGGGAGAAGTTCTTTGTCAACGACAGGCTGGCGCAGTCCCTTGCCAATCAGGACACCAAAGCCGTTGAAGAGACGACCGAACAGCTCCTGAGCGAGCCGCTGGACCATCGCGGTGAAGTGGTACTGGTGGGCGCAGGTCCCGGCGATGCGGGCCTGCTGACGCTGAAGGGTCTCCAGCAGATCCAGCAGGCGGACATCGTGGTGTATGACCGTCTGGTCTCTGATGACATCATGAATCTGGTACGCCGCGATGCTGACCGCGTGTTCGTCGGCAAACGGGCAGGTTATCACTGCGTACCGCAGGAGGAGATCAACCAGATCCTGCTGCGGGAAGCGCAGAAAGGTAAGCGTGTGGTGCGTCTGAAAGGGGGCGATCCCTTTATCTTTGGTCGCGGCGGCGAGGAGCTGGAAACTCTCTGCAACGCGGGCATTCCATTCTCCGTGGTGCCGGGTATTACGGCGGCATCCGGCTGTTCTGCCTATTCCGGCATTCCGTTAACCCATCGCGACTATGCCCAGAGCGTGCGCCTGGTGACGGGCCACCTGAAAACCGGCAGCGAGCTGGACTGGCATAATCTGGCCGCTGAAAAGCAGACGCTGGTCTTCTACATGGGGCTAAATCAGGCAGCCACGATTCAGGCGAAACTGCTGGAGCACGGCATGGAAGCAGATATGCCGGTCGCACTGGTGGAAAACGGCACCGCCATTACGCAGCGCGTGGTCGATGGCGTGCTGACGCAGCTGGGTGAGCTGGCGCAGCAGGTTCAAAGCCCGGCGCTGATCGTTGTTGGACGCGTGGTTGAGCTGCGCGAAAAGCTGAACTGGTTCTCAAACCACTAACCATAGTCTCTCTTCCTGGAGTAGTCCTTATGCGGACTACTCCCTTCATACCTCAGTCGATAACATACCGCCCGCATAATGGAACTTTTCCATTTATTCCCTCGTGTTACATCCAATTTTAGATTTTTAGACAAGGAATGCGTATGTTCAAACTGGCAAAAGCTGCCGTACTGGTCGGCCTGTTAACAACTCTGACGGCCTGCACCGGTCACGTTCAAAATACTAAAAATAATTGCAGTTACGATTACCTGCTGCATCCGGCGATCTCCATTTCGAAGATCATCGGCGGTTGCGGCCCGGCGGCACAGCAGTAAGCGTTTTTCAGGCGTAAAAAAACCGGGAATTTCCCGGTTTTTTTATTGAGTCCGTATTTGTCGGGTGGCGGCTTAAGGTTTCGCCACAAACCCAATCGCCTCGTACACCGCTGTCAGGGTTTCCGACGCGCGCGCGCTGGCTTTTTCTGCGCCCTCTTTCATCACTTTTTGCAGGAAAGCTTCGTCGTTACGGTAACGGTGATAGCGCTCCTGCAACTCGGTCAGCATGCCGGAAACGGCGTCTGCCACTTCGCCTTTCAGGTGGCCGTACATCTTGCCTTCAAAGTGTTTTTCCAGCTCAGGGATGCTCTGTCCGGTCACACCGGAGAGAATGTCCAGCAGGTTGGATACGCCCGCTTTGTTCTGCACGTCGTAGCGCACCACTGGCGGCTCATCGGAGTCGGTCACCGCACGCTTGAGCTTTTTCACCACCGATTTCGGATCTTCCAGCAGGCCGATAACGTTGTTGCGGTTATCGTCAGACTTGGACATCTTTTTGGTCGGCTCCAGCAGGGACATCACGCGCGCGCCGGATTTCGGAATAAACGGCTCAGGCACTTTGAACACGTCGCCGTAAAGCGCATTGAAGCGCTGGGCAATATCGCGGCTCAGCTCCAGGTGCTGCTTCTGGTCTTCACCCACCGGCACCTGGTTGGTCTGGTACAGCAGAATGTCGGCCGCCATCAGCACCGGATAGTCAAACAGACCGGCGTTGATGTTCTCAGAGTAGCGCGCAGACTTATCCTTGAACTGGGTCATGCGGCTCAGCTCGCCGAAATAGGTGTAGCAGTTCAGCGCCCAGCCCAGCTGCGCGTGCTCTGGTACGTGAGACTGAACGAAAATGGTGCTCTTCTCTGGATCGATACCGCACGCCAGGTACAGCGCCAGCGTATCGAGCGTCGCCTTGCGCAGCTTCTCGGGATCCTGACGCGCGGTGATAGCATGCAAATCCACGATGCAGTAAATGCAGTGGTAGTCATCCTGCATGCTCACCCACTGACGTAACGCACCCATGTAATTACCAATGGTCAGTTCACCTGAAGGCTGTGCGCCACTAAAAACGATGGGCTTAGTCATTATTCAATTCCTGATGTTCACTGTGCGAGAGCCCGAGTGCGGGCAACAAATCTTTGAAGTGGTCGAACACAACGTCCGGCTCACTCAGCGTAATGGCTTCACCGTAGTTGTAGCCGTAGGTCAACCCAACCGACGGGCAACCTGCCGCTTTGGCAGCCAGAATATCATTGCGGGAATCCCCGACAAAGAGCAGCTCCGCAGGCGTTAAGGATAATTTTCCTGCCACCAGCAATAGCGGTTCCGGATGCGGCTTTTTATTCTGTACGTCATCGCCGCCCACAATCACGGAGAAGTATTTCGCGATATCCAGCGCTTCCAGCAGAGGCGCAACGAACGGTGTCGGCTTGTTAGTCACCAGCCCCAGCGGGATGCCTTTAGCATATAGCGCGCTCAGCGTTTCAGCGACATCCGGGAACAGGAAGCTGCCCTCTTCGACGGTCTCTTCGTAGAAACGGTCGAACAGTTTGCGCAGAATACGCTGCTGCTCATCCTGGGGAATATCCGCGTGGTCAACACTCGGTTTACCTTGCGCGGAACGCTGAGAGGCACGCTCCTGACGAGCCCAGGTCAGCGCGCGCTCCATCAGCACGTCTGCACCGTTACCAATCCACGTCACCACGCGCTCTTCGCCTGCAACGGGGAGTTCAAGGGCATATAGCGCCTGATCGACGGCGCGGGTTAATCCTGGCGCGCTGTCGACCAGCGTGCCGTCGAGGTCAAATGCTACACCCCGAATAGCCTGCAATTTATCCATGACTTACCTTCGCCAGTTCACGGCGCATTTCATCAATGACTTTTTTGTAATCCGGTTGATCGAAGATGGCGGAGCCTGCGACGAACATATCCGCCCCTGCCGCCGCAATCTCACCGATGTTATTGACCTTCACACCGCCGTCCACTTCCAGACGAATATCATAGCCAGACTCATCGATACGGCGGCGCACTTCACGCAGTTTGTCGAGGGTCTGAGGGATAAATGACTGACCACCAAAGCCTGGGTTGACGGACATCAGCAGGATCACGTCCAGCTTGTCCATCACGTAGTCGAGATAGCTCAGCGGGGTCGCCGGGTTAAAGACCAGTCCCGCCTTACAGCCGTTCTCTTTGATCAGCTGTAGCGTGCGGTCAACATGTTCGGAGGCTTCCGGGTGGAAAGTGATGATGCTGGCACCCGCCGCGGCGAAATCGGGTACGATGCGGTCAACCGGTTTCACCATCAGATGCACGTCAATGGGCGCGGTGATCCCGTAGTTACGCAGTGCTTTAAGCACCATCGGACCGATGGTCAGGTTGGGAACGTAGTGGTTATCCATAACGTCGAAATGGACGACATCCGCGCCAGCCGCGAGAGCTTTGGCAGTGTCTTCACCCAGGCGGGCAAAATCGGCCGACAGAATTGAGGGGGCAATCAAAAACTGTTTCATCCGCATCTCCTTGAAATGTGTTTACCGGCGGGCAAAGGCTCAGGGTCGATAAAGCGCCAGAAGTTCGTCCACCTTTTTACGTGTGCCGCCGTTGCTGCTAATGCTACGCCGCACTTTTACCTGAAAATGCTTCGCGGCTTTGTACCATTCGCGCGTATCAGGCGTGTCGTGATTCGAAATTAACACCGGAATTCTTTTGCTGACCAGCTTTTCCGCCATCTCAGCCAGACGAGCCTGCTCGGCCGGGCTGAAGCTATTGGTGTGGTAGGCGGTGAAATTTGCCGTGGCAGACAGCGGCGCGTAAGGCGGGTCGCAGTAGACCACCGAGTTTACGCCCGCCAGCTCCATGCACTCTTCATACGAGAGACAGTAGAACTCGGCATTCTGTGCTTTTTCAGCAAAGTGATACAGCTCGTCCTGCGGGAAATAGGGACGCTTATAGCGGCCAAACGGCACGTTAAACTCGCCACGCAGATTATACCGGCACAGACCGTTGTAGCCATGGCGGTTGAGATAAAGAAACAACAGCGCGCGACGGAACGGATCCTGGCTTTGATTAAACTCAGCGCGGAACTGATAGTAGACGTCCGGGTTGTTGTTCTCTGGCGTAAACAGCTTCCGTGCCTCTTCCACATACTCATCGGTACGCAGTTTGACGATGTTATAGAGGCTAATAAGGTCGCTGTTGATATCCGCCAGGATATAACGAGAAAAATCGGTATTCAGGAACACCGATCCAGCACCCACGAAGGGCTCGATAAGACACTCGCCTTTCGGCAGGTGCTTTTTAATATCGTCGAGCAGGGGGTATTTCCCCCCTGCCCATTTCAGAAAAGCGCGATTTTTTTTCATGCTGACTAACTGATTACACCTTCTCCGGCTGTGGAGAAAGCTCCGACAGCATCCTGCGCTTTAAACATTACTTCAGATCGGCCTGCACCTGATGAATCGGCTTCGCCCACGGGTTTTTCGCCTGCACGTCGGCTGGCAGCGTGGAAACGGCACGTTTTGCTTCATCTTTGGAAGCATAAATACCACTCACCAGCACATACCACGGTTGACCGTTACGGGTCGTCTGATAAACCACGTAGTTTTTCAGATTCGATTTCTTCGCCCAGGCGTTGAGGTTGTCATAGTTAGACGAACTGCTCAGCTGAAGGGTGTAGTTGCTGGAAGAGGCCGACTGCAAAGAACCCACGTTGCCCGTCGTTTTACCTGGCGAAGCGCCCGTTTTGGCTGCGGGAGCCGCAGGTGTTGTTGCAGCAGGTGCGGTTGTGGTCGCCGTTGCTTTCGGTGCAGGGGTTGCCGCAGGCGTTGGCGCTTTAACCGGCTGGCTCACCGCAGGTTTTGTCTGCGCTGGCGCTTTCGTTTCTGGCGCTTTTGCCACGGCCTGTGGTTTCGTCTCACGCTTCGGCTCAATCACAGCCTGCTTACGCTCCTGGCGTGGTGCAGTCTGCGTCTGGCGCGGTTTGGTTTCCGTTGCCGCCGTCTGCTGCTGGGCATTGCTGCCATGAACTGGCGCAACGGTGGCTGGTTCAGTTGGCAGCGTGGAGTTCACCACGGCAGCGTTAACCTGTTCCTGATTCTGCGGCTGCATCAGCGCGTTGTTCAGATCGCCCTGAACCTCAACACGCTGCTGGCCTTCAGGCGTAGCTGGCGCCTGGCCCTGAGTCGGGGTAGAAGAGACAGGCGGCAGAGAGATATCCTGACCGGCGCTGGTGTTGCCTGCGGTCTGCTCTGCGGAAGTGGTGCCCGGCGCAGGCTGAGCGCCATTCGCCTGGTTGCTCGCATCGTTACCAGACAGGTCGATGCTCTTCTCGGCAGACGCGGTCTGCTCGGTAGAATGGGTAGAAGGGGCTTTTAGCGCGGAACCAATGCCGACAATCAGCAATACCAGCACCAGAACGCCAAGGCCCATCATGATGTACTGACGGGAGGCCGGTTTTGCCGCTACCGCTTTTTTACGCTTGCGCGGTCGACGTTCAACAGGCTGTTCATCCATTAACTCTTCTTCGGATTCAAACTCCTCGTCTTCACGCTCATTGCGCGCGTTGCGGCTACGCGAAGGGCGACGATCGTCTGCATCCAGATCGACATCGTCAAAGTTGATCTGCGGCTCGTTATCACGTTCTGAAGATTGACGAGAACGACCAGTACGACGATCGCTGGGATCGGGTTTCAGCTCGTCTTCTGGTTTGAATTCATCCATTTAACACCCCACTCAAAGGCTTCTGCCAACGACTCTGCATTAACCTGAAGCTAAAACGACCACCTGTTACAGCGGTCTGACCTTTCTAGTTGTTACGCTTGCTGACAATCAGCAATAGCGCCAAGTACGACTTCGTGCGGCACTCCGCCGCGCACTTCACTTTTCCCTATTGCAAGCGGGAGTACCAGACGCATCTCACCTGCTAATACTTTTTTATCGCGCATCATGTGGGGAAGGTACGCCTGCGCAGACATTTCCTGCGGACCACTTACCGGCAAGCCAGCACGTTTAAGCAACGCGATGATACGTGCTGTCTCTTCCGGCCTGAACTGCCCCAGACGTTCAGAGGCACGCGCCGCCATAACCATTCCGGCAGCGACAGCTTCACCGTGAAGCCAGTTACCGTAGCCCATTTCGGCTTCGATCGCATGACCAAACGTATGCCCCAGATTCAGTAAAGCACGTAAGCCGGTTTCACGCTCATCTGCGGCAACGACTTCTGCTTTCAGCTCACAACAACGGCGAATACAGTAGGCCATTGCCTGCCCGTCGAGGCGCAGCAGCGCATCCATATTCTCTTCCAGCCAGGTGAAGAACTCCCCGTCAAGAATAATGCCGTATTTGATCACTTCTGCAAGGCCGGACGCCAGTTCGCGCGCTGGCAAGGTTTTCAGACAGTCGAGATCCACCACCACCGAGGCAGGCTGGTAGAACGCGCCAATCATGTTTTTGCCGAGCGGATGGTTAACCGCCGTTTTACCGCCCACAGAAGAATCGACCTGTGAGAGCAACGTGGTTGGAATTTGAATAAAGCGCACGCCGCGCTGGTAGCTGGCGGCTGCAAAACCGGTCAGATCGCCCACAACGCCGCCGCCAAGGGCAAGCAGTGTTGTATCACGACCGTGCGGTTTTTGCAGAAGTGCGGTAAAGACGGTATCTAGTACCGTCAGGCTTTTGTACTGCTCGCCATCGGGCAGAATCACACTGTCGACCTTCACGCCCGCCTGCTCAAGCAGGTGACGTACACGGTCGAGATAAAGCGGAGCCAGCGTCTCGTTGGTGACCAGCATCGCCTGATCACCCGCTTTCAGTGGTAAGAAGGAAGCTGGGTCGTTAAACAAACCAGCCGCGATGGTGATAGGGTAACTACGTTCCCCGAGAGTAACTGTAATCCTCTCCATGACGCGACATCCACCTTAAATGCTTTTACCCGCAGGCGAGTGTATATATAGCCAGAATCAGTTGCTTTCCAGCATATGAATAATCTGGTTTGCAACCACTTTAGCGCTTTGATCGTCAGTACGAATGGTCACATCAGCAATCTCTTCGTACAGAGGATTGCGTTCATCGGCCAAAGCTTCCAGAACTTCACGTGGCGGTGTTTCAACCTGCAACAACGGGCGCTTTTTATCACGCTGCGTGCGTGCCAGCTGTTTTTCGATGGTCGTCTCAAGATAGACCACTACGCCACGGGCGGAGAGACGGTTGCGGGTTTCGCGAGATTTTACAGAGCCGCCGCCAGTTGCCAGCACAATGCCCTGTTTTTCCGTGAGTTCGTTGATCACTTTTTCTTCTCGGTCACGGAAACCTTCTTCGCCTTCTACGTCGAAGACCCAGCCCACATCCGCTCCGGTTCGTTTCTCAATCTCTTGATCAGAATCGTAAAATTCCATATTGAGTTGTTGAGCTAACTGACGCCCAATAGTGCTTTTGCCGGCACCCATAGGCCCAACCAGAAAGATATTGCGTTTCTCTGCCATTTTTTCGGTACTACTAAGACTATTCGTTAATGGTAATCCCCGCTGCGCAGACACCCGGCGTAGCAGGACATGAACTGAAACCTCATTTGCAATAGAGCGAGAGTCAGACGAAAAATTATCTCAATACTCCGGCTTGTTTGGCAACTGATTAAATCACCGTTCCCGGCGCATAAGGAAATAAGACGTAAGTCCAACTCAAATCGGTACTCCTTGTATGCTAATTCATGCCCCACGTCAAACATCTGCAACAAACTGAATGCAAAATCATTGCGGGGATCGTTATCCATTACTGAATACTGACCAGACGTGGCGTGATAAACACCACTAACTCGCGCCGTTCGTTATCTTTTCCGTCATGGCGGAACAGCTGCCCCAGCCACGGAATGTTGCCCAGCACGGGCACGCTGTCGCGTCCGGTTTTATTCTTTTGCGAAAAGATCCCGCCCAACGCGAGCGTTTCCCCACTTTTTACCTCAACCTGCGTTTCGATCTCCTGCTTATCGATCGCCAGCGTTTCGCCGTCTGCCTGTTGCAGCACCTGGCCGGGCATATTTTCACTGATATGCAATTTCAGGCGCACACGACCACCCGGCAGAACCACCGGCGTGACCTCCATGCCTAATACCGCTTCTTTAAATTCAACGGATGTCGCCCCGCTCTCGCCGCTGGAAACCTGATACGGAATTTCGCTGCCCTGCTTGATGCTGGCCGGCTGCATGTGCGATGCCAGCAGCCGCGGGCTGGCGATGATATCCACCTGCTGCTTTTGCTCAAGCGCCGACAACTCAAGATCCAGCATCCTGCCGTTGATGCGCCCGATGTTAAACCCTGCGTGGGTGGTCGCACTGGCCACCGACAGGTCCGCACCCAGCGTCGTGACCTGACCCACTTTACTGGCCTCCGTTGCGTCAGCGAGGTTCCATTTCACCCCCAGTTCACGCAGGCTTTTTTCACTGATGGTCACAATCTGCGCCGCCAGTTCCACCTGCTCGACGGGCAGATCCATCTGCACAGCCCAGCGCTGGAGCATATCCACCACCGTCTGGTTATCCCTGACCAGGAAACGGTTGGTGCGCTTGTCGACGGAGAGACTGCCTTTCGGGCTTAAGAGCTTTTCCGCCGCTTTTTGCAATTCGGCCGCATCCGCATAAGCAAACGGAATGCTGTGAGAGTGCAGCGGGGCGTCGAGCAGACGCTGGGCCCGCTCCTGCTCTTTACGCGTCTGTTGCTCCCGTTGCCAGGCCGCCGTATGCACATAAAAAATGCCGCCCTCTTCCCGCAATACCAGCCCGGCGCTGTTCACTACCGTCTGAAGCGCCTGCCTCCAGGGCACCCGCGTTAAATTCAGCGAAAGCGAACCGCTGACATCCGGCGACACCACCAGATTGCGATCCTCCTGCGCTACCAGCGCCTGTAATATTTGCACCACCGGGACATCATCCACCAGCAGGGTGACCGGTTTTGGCGTCGCGGCCCACAGGGGCTGGCTGAGTACCGCCAGTAACAGCCCTATCCTTATCTTCACTTTTTTTCGTTCCTTCTCGTTGCCATGTCCATCGCTTCGGCTCGCACATATCGCCGACATCAACGGTCAGTTGTTGTCTATCTATCGCGCTCACCCGCCAGCCTGTCGGTAACCGCATCTGCGTTTTTACCCGGTGCCAGCGTTTCTGCCCGTCCTGCATAAGGCCGATATCCCTGCTGCCGCTGACTATCCCCTGATACCGCCACTGGCTGAGCTGCCCGGCTGCGCAACGCTCTTCCGGCACAGAGAAGGGATCCCGCATCCCGGTCAGGAAAAGCGGAGAAAGCAGGATGACTAAACGGGCTTTACTGCGCATGACCGATCTCCAGTTGCAGGCTGAGGCGTAACTGTTTGCCCTGTGGGATGATGGAAAACGCACTCACCCGCACGTTCTCAAGCGCCAGCCGGGAAAAGAGCGCCGGAACCGCGCCCCATGAGGCATCCAGCGCCAGCTCTCCCCCACTCTGCTGCGGCTTCCAGTACACCAGTCTTGCGTCCTCACGCTGAAATGCCAGGGGAGAAAAGGGCCGCGAGGGCGTCACTTGCGTAAACACTGCTTGCCGTCCGGCCTCTGGCCACAGCGAGGCGTTGATTCGCTTCGCACTGATGGCCTGCGCCTGAACATCGGCGTAACGCAGAGCAGCGGGCCTGAGCAGCAGTCCCCAAATTGCCCACGCAACAAGCCCCGACGCGATCAACCAGCAAAGGACGCGCCGGGAAGGACGTGCATCAGCCCAGCGTTGATACCAGATACCCACCGGCTACCTCCGGCTATGCAGTTTAAAAGAGAACATCCATCGCCCCAGGCTATCCTGTTGCAGTTCGCCTGCCGGTCCGGGGTTAAATCCCGTCACCCTTTTCAGCGCATCGGTCATGGCTGCGAGCGCTGGCAGTGAAGTGGTATAGCCGGTCAGGGTCAGCGAGGGTGGCTGATAACGCAGCGCCGTCAGCCACGCCTGCCGGGGCATTGCGCTGGCAAGCGATTCCAGCGCGGGTTGCCAGGCCGGATCAGACGGCGGCGAAGGGGTTTTCAGCCCCGCTGACTGCGGCTGACGGGCTCTCAATACTTTCTGCACCGCCCGAGTCCCCGCCAGTTCGCTCTGCAACGCCTGTAACGCGAGAGACTGCGTCGCCCGCAGACTGAAACCACCCGCCAGCATCACCAGCAATGAGGCGGCAAACAGCAGCCCCCAGAAACGCAGGCGCTGATTACGTTGCTGCCGACGCCAGGGTAAAAGATTGGGCATGCTCATTACGGCGCCTCGCTCATGGCCAGCGCCAGGGCGACGGTGTAATCAGCACCGCATTCCGGCAGCGGCGGCTGGCACAGCGTCACCGCTTCCCAGGGATCGCGGGCAGCATCAAACACGGCGATATCAGAAGAAGAAAGCGCAAGCAGCGCCGCCAGTTCATTCACCGTCGCCGCTTCTGTGGTGTAGCGCCGCCCCCACTGGTGACGCATCGCCCATAGCCACTGGTGTTGATCTCTCCAGGCGACGCACCGGGCGGGGGCAACAGCAGAGAGAAGATTAGCCAGCGCGCCGGCATCGGGGGCGATTGCTGCCAGACGCAAACGCAGCGCGTTCGCCAGCGTCAACAGGGTATCGACCTCTCTGTTTTGCGCTGCGGTAACCTGAAAAGTGTTGCTGAACGTATCCTGCGCGTAGTCAAAGCAGAGCGTATCGGCGGGCATCTCCAGCTCACGCGCTAATGCGGCGCCTACCCAGGTGAGCTGTTCGCTGTCACGCAAGGTAACGGATGGACGGGGCAACGCGCGTTGCAGAACGCGCGTTGCCGGAAATGAGAGGAATACCCGATGCGAGTGCGGCAATGTTTTCCGCCAGCCACGTAATGCGTTAACCAGCTCTTCTGGCTTAAGTATTTTGCCTTCCCCGATAACGCCGTCCGACAGCGGCACCGCCCACCAGCGCCGTAAACGCCATCCGGCCCGCTCTCTGGTCAGCGCTACCGCAACCACCTTATCCTGTTGAATATGAACACCTGTTTGCCACGTTTTAAAAGCCATGCTTCACGATCTCCTTATCGCCCGTCGGAGTGACGGCTATATCAATGAATCAGGCTTGCCTTTATACTACCGCGCGATTGTTTAGAAACTGCCCAGGCTAAACCAAATGGGAAATCTCCGGTGAAGTTCGTAAAGTATTTATTGATCCTTGCAGTCTGTTGCATTCTGCTGGGAGCAGGCTCGATTATTGGTTTGTACAAATATGTCGAGCCGCAACTCCCTGATGTCGCCACGCTTCGTGATGTGCGGCTTCAGATCCCTATGCAGGTCTATAGCGCCGATGGTGAACTGATGGCGCAATACGGCGAGAAACGTCGTATCCCACTGACCTTAAATCAAATTCCACCCGTGATGGTGAAGGCTTTTATCGCCACCGAGGACAGCCGTTTTTACGAGCACCACGGTGTCGATCCGGTCGGTATTTTCCGTGCGGCAAGCGTGGCGCTGTTCTCCGGTCATGCCTCTCAGGGGGCAAGTACTATTACTCAGCAGCTGGCGCGTAACT
This sequence comes from Enterobacter cloacae complex sp. IR5401, assembly GCF_049238425.1. Taxonomy (NCBI): domain Bacteria; kingdom Pseudomonadati; phylum Pseudomonadota; class Gammaproteobacteria; order Enterobacterales; family Enterobacteriaceae; genus Enterobacter; species Enterobacter cloacae complex sp. IR5401. The sequence continues at coordinate 46,622 of NZ_JBMKHN010000008.1, forward strand.
TCTTCCTCAGCCCGGAAAAGACGCTGATGCGTAAGATCAAAGAGGTGTTCCTCGCGATCCGCATTGAGCAACTGCTGAGCAAAGACGAGATCCTTGAGCTTTACCTCAACAAGATCTATCTGGGCTACCGCGCCTATGGCGTAGGGGCTGCGGCTCAGGTCTATTTTGGTAAGCCGATCGATCAGCTCACGCTGAGCGAAATGGCGACCATTGCCGGCCTGCCAAAAGCGCCATCCACGTTTAACCCGCTCTACTCGCAGGACCGCGCCACCGCGCGCCGTAACGTGGTGCTGTCGCGTATGTTGAGCGAAGGCTATATCAGTCAGTCTGAGTACGATAAGGCGCGCAGCGACGTTATTGACGCCAATTACCATGCGCCGGAAATCGCCTTCTCTGCACCGTATCTCACTGAAATGGTTCGCCAGGAGATGGTGAGTCGCTACGGTGATAAAGCGTATGAAGATGGTTATCGCGTCTATACCACCGTGACCCGCAAAGTGCAGCAGGCTGCCCAGCAGGCGGTGCGTAATAACGTGATGGATTACGATATGCGTCACGGCTATCGCGGCCCGTCCAACGTGCTGTGGAAAGTGGGGGAAGGCGCATGGGACAGTAAAAAAATCACTGATTCCCTGAAAGCGCTGCCGACCTATGGCCCGCTGCGTCCGGCTGTCGTCACCCAGGCCGATCCACAGGAAGCGGTGGCGATGATGGCCGATGGCACATCCGTTTCGCTGCGCATGGAGGGTGTCCGCTGGGCGCGTCCGTACCGCTCTGACACTCTTCAGGGCCCGACGCCACGTAAAGTGACCGATGTGGTACAAACCGGACAACAAATCTGGGTCCGTCAGGTCGGTGATGCCTGGTGGCTGGCGCAGGTGCCGGACGTCAACTCTGCGCTGGTCTCCATCAATCCGCAGAACGGTGCCGTGATGGCGCTGGTTGGCGGGTTCGATTTCAACCAGAGCAAATTTAACCGCGCGACCCAGGCACTGCGTCAGGTTGGTTCGAACATCAAACCGTTCCTGTATACCGCGGCGATGGATAAGGGGCTGACGCTCGCCAGCATTCTCAACGACGTGCCAATTTCCCGCTGGGATGCCGGTGCGGGCTCTGACTGGCAGCCGAAGAACTCTCCGGCGCAATACGCTGGCCCTATCCGTCTGCGTCAGGGCCTTGGCCAGTCGAAGAACGTGGTCATGGTTCGCGCGATGCGTGCGATGGGCGTTGATTATGCGGCAGAGTATCTGCAACGCTTCGGCTTCCCGGCGCAAAACATTGTTCATACCGAATCTCTGGCGCTCGGCTCCGCGTCCTTTACGCCGCTCCAGGTCGCTCGTGGCTACTCGGTGATGGCGAACGGGGGATTCCTGGTCGATCCGTATTTCATCAGCAAAATCGAGAACGATCAGGGCGGCGTACTGTTTGAAGCGAAACCGAAAATTGCCTGCCCTGAATGCGATATTCCGGTGATTTACGGCGACACGCCAAAATCCAATGTCCTGGAAAACAAGGATATGGAAGATGTGGCGATCTCTCAGGAACGTCAGAATCTGGCGGTGCCGCAGCCTCAGCTGGAACAGGCCAATCAGGCGCTGGTCGCCCAGAGTGGCGCGCAGGAGTACGCCCCGCACGTGATCAGCACGCCGCTGTCGTTCCTGATTAAGAGCGCACTGAACACCAACATCTTTGGCGAACCGGGCTGGCAAGGCACCGGCTGGCGAGCGGGCCGCGATTTGCAGCGCCACGACATCGGCGGCAAAACCGGGACAACCAACAGTTCAAAAGATGCCTGGTTCTCAGGTTATGGCCCGGGCGTTGTCACCTCGGTCTGGATTGGTTTTGACGATCACCGCCGCACTCTGGGGCGCACAACCGCTTCTGGCGCGATTAAAGATCAGATTTCCGGTTACGAGGGTGGGGCTAAGAGTGCGCAACCGGCCTGGGATGCTTACATGAAGGCCGCTCTCGAGGGCGTGCCGGAGCAGCCGCTAACGCCTCCGCCGGGCATTGTCACGATCAATATTGACCGCAGCACTGGACAGCTCGCGAATGGCGGTAATAGCCGTGCCGAGTATTTCATCGAGGGTACGCAGCCAACCACGCAGGCGGTGCATGAGGTGGGTACAGAGATCATTGATAACGGCGAGACGCACGAACTGTTCTGACGCCAACTAAAAAGCCGGGTGGCGACTACGCCTGACCCGGCCTACAACATCAATGCAAAACGGCAACCTTCGGTTGCCGTTTTTAATGGTGGCGCTACAAACGCCCCTGCCCCTTCAGCCACTCTCGTACCAGGAACAGTGCGCTCACGTTGCGTGCCTCGTTAAAGTCAGGATCTTCCAGCAAATCCATCAGATGAGCCAGCGGCCAGCGAACCTGCGGCAGCGGTTCCGGCTCGTCTCCTTCCAGCGATTCAGGATAGAGATCTTCCGCGACAACGATGTTCATTTTGCTGGAGAAATAGGACGGCGCCATGCTCAGCTTTTTAAGGAACGTCAGCTCTTTCGCGCCAAAGCCGACCTCTTCTTTCAGCTCCCGGTTTGCCGCTTCAAACACCGTTTCGCCCGGATCGATCAGTCCTTTGGAGAAGCCCAGCTCGTAGGATTCAGTGCCCACGGCGTATTCACGAATGAGGATCAGGTGCTCGTCGACGATAGGCACTATCATCACCGCTTCACGCGAGGAGGGGCGCATACGCTCATAAACACGACGCACACCGTTGCTGAACTCCAGATCCACGCTTTCGACATTAAACAGACGCGATTTCGCGACGGTTTCAACATTCAGAATGGTGGGCTTTTGTAAGGGTTTGGTCATCTTGACGGGTCTTTGCTGGGTGAACTGGCTTTATTGTGCGATACGCCGCACGGTTTCGGCAATGTCAATTGCTCTTTATTTACATTTATGCAACGTAATTGAATGCGATTCTCATTTCAAAACAAATGTCAAGAGGTTGAAATGTTTCCAGGAATTTGCTGATATCGCGCCGGAACAGGCTTTGTTATCATTACCGGTCACTGGGATGCGCGTCAACATGCTCAAGTTAGACTCCATACTTGCCGATAGCCGACCACAGAATCTCATTCATTGTACAAAAGGTGCGACTGACAACACCTGTAAGAAGATAAGTAAGATGGGGAAAGCATGAGCACCATTTTGATTTTTCTCGCTGCTGTGCTGGCCTGCGCGTCGATTGCGGTGTGGGTATTCAGGCGCCGCGTACATCGCCGTTATCGGCTGCCCTTTTTAAACGCGTTCGCCGGGGCAAACACGCGCAAGCTTTCGCCAGAGGAACGCAGCACCGTTGAGCAGTATCTCGACACGCTGAACCGATCCCGGCTTTCGCCTGGCCCTACCGGCGCCAGCACCGCCCCCGTATCGCTCAACCTTAACGCCCAAAGCGACACCGTTCTGTGCGTGACGCGCTCCATTACCCGCTATGGCATCACAACCGACGATCCCAACAAATGGCGTTACTATCTCGACTCTGTTGAAGTACACCTGCCTCCCTTCTGGGAACAGTATATTAACGACGAAAACAGCGTCGAGCTCATCCATACCGATACGCTGCCGCTGGTTATCTCCCTCAATGGTCATACTCTGAGCGAATATGTTCAGGAAGCGCCACGCTTTGCGCTGGAACGCGCGAGCGGAACGCAGGCCTCTATTCGTGGTGAAGAGACAGAGCAGATTGAACTGCTCAACATCCGCCAGGAAACGCATGAAGAGTACGTCCTGAGCCGCCCGGATGGCATTCGCGAAGCGGTGCTGATTGTCGTCTCGTTCCTGCTCTTTTTCATCTGCCTGCTGACGCCGGACGTGTTTGTTCCGTGGCTCGCGGGTGGCGCAGTACTGCTTCTGGCCGCCGGGCTGTGGGGCATATTTGCCCCGCCGGCAAAAACGTCATTACGCGAAATTCACTGCCTGCGCGGAACCCCAAAACGTTGGGGACTGTTCGGTGAGAACGATCAGGAACATATCAACAATATCTCGCTCGGGATCATCGATCTTATCTATCCACGCCACTGGCAGCCGTGGATTGCGCAGGACCTGGGCCACAAAACGGATATTGATATCTATCTCGACCGCCACGTTGTACGCCAGGGACGTTACTTATCCCTGCACGACGAAGTAAAAAACTTCCCGCTTCAGCACTGGCTTCGCAGCGCGGTGATTGCCGGTGGCGCCGCGTTAATCTTCCTCATGCTGCTGCTTTTCGTGCCGCTGGATATGCCAATTAAATTTACCCTGTCATGGATTAAAGGGGCGCAAACCGTGGAAGCCACCAGCGTACAGCAGCTCGAAGAAGCGGGTGTACGCGTGGGGGATACGTTGCGGCTGAAAGGCACCGGGATGTGTAATATCCACTCACCGGGTGCCTGGAACACGCGCCAGAACTCGCCGTTCGCGCCGTTCGACTGCTCTCAGATCATCTGGAATGACGCCTCTCCGCTGCCGCTGCCGGAATCGGATGTGGTCAATAAGGCCACTGCGCTCACCCAGACGATTAATCGCCAGCTCCATCCAAAACCGGATGATGATTCTCGCGTCAGCCCTGCCCTGCGTTCGGCTATTCAGAAGTCGGGCATGGTGCTGCTGGATGACTTTGGCGAAATCGTCCTGAAAACCGAGGATCTCTGTTCCGCCCAGGATGACTGTATCCGGCTGAAGAACGCGCTGGTCAACCTCGGCAACAGCAAAGACTGGGACGCGCTGGTGAAACGCGCCGAAGCGGGACGCCTGGACGGTGTGAACGTGCTTCTGCGTCCGGTCAGCGCCGAGTCGCTGGATAATCTGGTGGCGACCTCTACCGCCCCCTTCGTGATGCGTGAAACCACCCGTGCCGCCCAGGCGCTTAACAGCCCGGCGCCGGGCGGTTTTGTGATTGCCAGCGATGAAGGCAGCGACCTGGTGGATCAACCTTATCCGCAGGTTTCGCTGTATGACTATCCTGCCCAGGAGCAGTGGAGCGAATTCCAGCGTCTGGCGCAGATGCTGATGCAGACGCCATTCAGCGCGGAAGGGATCGTCACCACCCTCTTCACCGACGCCAACGGCACGCGTCATATTGGCCTGCACCGTATGCCGGATAGCGCTGGCCTGTGGCGCTATATAGGGACATCCCTGCTGCTGATTGCGATGCTGGCGTGCATCGTCTGGAACGGTTATCAGGCCGTACGCCGCTATCAGCGTTCCCGCACGCGGCTGGCAGAAATCCAGGCCTACTACGAAAATTGCCTTAACCCGAAACTGATCTCCTCTTCTGAGAGCCTGATCGGATAACGTCCCTGCGCGACAAGTTGTGCTACCCTGTCGCGCACGTTTCTTCTGGCTGGAGTTCCCCCTTATGCATCTTGATATCGACTGGCAGGCGGTCGATACCGTCCTGCTTGATATGGACGGCACGCTGCTTGATCTCGCCTTTGATAACTATTTCTGGCAAAAGCTGGTCCCGGAAACTTACGGTGAACAGCAGGGGATCTCCCCGGCAGAAGCGCAGGAATTCATTCGTTCGCAATATAGCGCGGTGCAGCATACGCTAAACTGGTACTGTCTTGACTACTGGAGCGAGCGACTCGGTTTGGATATTTGTGCCATGACCACCGCCCAGGGCGCACGCGCCGTACTGCGCGAAGATACGGTCCCGTTCCTGGACGCGCTGAAAGCCTGCGGTAAGCGCCGTATTTTGCTGACAAATGCGCATCCCCATAACCTGGCCGTGAAGCTGGAACATACCGGTCTTGCTTCGCACCTTGATTTATTGCTTTCCACCCACACATTTGGTTATCCGAAAGAGGATCAGCGGTTGTGGCATGCCGTGGTGGAAGAGACCGGTTTACAGCCGGAACGCACGCTGTTTATTGACGACAGCGAGCCGATTCTGGATTCTGCGGCCGCTTTTGGCATTCGCTATTGTCTGGGCGTGACTAATCCGGATTCCGGCCTGGCTGAAAAAAGCTATCTGCGACATCCGGGGCTGAACGACTATCGCCGGATGATCCCCTCACTCACCGTGAAGGAGACGCCATGAAAGAAAAACCCTCTGATGGGGTAAGACTGGATAAATGGCTGTGGGCCGCCCGTTTTTACAAAACGCGCGCCCTTGCCCGTGAAATGGTTGACGGCGGAAAGGTGCATTACAACGGTCAGCGCAGCAAACCGAGCAAGCTGGTTGAACTGAATGCCACGTTAACGCTTCGCCAGGGCAACGATGAGAAAACGGTGGTGGTGAAAGCCATTACCGAACAACGGCGGCCCGCAACCGAAGCCGTTTTGCTGTATGAAGAGACGGCCGAAAGCATAGAGAAGCGCGAGAAAACCGCGCTGGCGCGCAAAATGAACGCGCTAACTATGCCTCACCCGGACCGGCGACCGGATAAAAAAGAGCGCCGCGATCTGATGAAATTTAAACACGGTGAGAGCGAGTAACCCTCACCTGCACGAGAGATGAAAATGGCCCAACACGACCAATTACACCGCTATCTGTTTGAACAATTCGCCGTGCGCGGCGAGCTGGTCACCGTATCCGAAACCTGGAAACAGATTCTGGAAAACCACAACTACCCGCTGCCGGTGAAAACCCTGTTGGGCGAACTGCTGGTGGCCACCAGCCTGCTGACCGCCACGCTGAAGTTCGCTGGCGATATTACCGTTCAGTTGCAGGGTGATGGCCCGATGTCGCTGGCGGTGATCAACGGTAATAACCAGCAGCAAATGCGCGGCGTGGCGCGCGTTCAGGGCGATATCCCTGAAAATGCGGATCTGAAAACGCTGGTCGGAAATGGCTACCTGGTTATCACGATTTCGCCTGAAGAGGGTGAGCGCTATCAGGGCGTTGTCGGTCTGGAAGGCGATACGCTTGCCGCCTGCCTGGAAGATTACTTCATGCGTTCCGAACAGCTGCCAACCCGCCTGTTCATCCGCACCGGTGAAGTAGATGGTCAGCCTGCTGCCGGTGGTATGCTGCTTCAGGTTCTGCCTGCGCAGGATGCACAGACCAATGATTTCGAGCATCTGGCAACGCTGACGGAAACCATCAAAGCGGAAGAGCTGTTCACCCTGTCGGCGACCGACGTGCTGTGGCGTCTCTACCACGAAGAAGAAGTGACGGTTTACGATCCGCAGGCGGTGGAATTTAAGTGCACCTGCTCCCGCGAGCGTTGTGCTGGTGCCCTGAAAACGCTGCCGGATGAAGAGATCGACAGCATCATGGCGGAAGACGGTGAAATCGATATGCACTGTGACTACTGCGGTACGCACTACGTGTTCAATTCGATGGATATCGCGGAGATCCGCAATAACGCCTCTCCGGCGGATCCGCAGGTTCACTAAGCTCTGAGCCTGATGCCCGGCGGCGCTATGCTCGCACGGGCCTACAATGAATTGTGCAATTTTTTGATATGATTGCTAATTGTAGGCCGGGTAAGCGTAGCGCCACCCGGCAAGAAAAAGCACTAACGCCACTGCGCATTATTGTAACTGTCGTAGCTCATATCGACACGCTCCCCAAAAATCTCAATATCCGCCCAGGGCTTCACGACAGATTTCACTTTCCTCTGCCTTAATGCGCGGTCAAGTTCTCCTCTGGTCAATGCCTCCGGCATTTTCCACGCGTCCCCGGCGATCCTCCAGCCCGTGTTAGTTTGTGTGTAAGCCACGATCGTGCGATCGGTAAATTGAAATAGCACGGCTTCCGGCTTGCCGTCGCTGTTAAGATCCAGCGGCATAAGTAAACAGTTACTCTGGGCGCTATCGCAGCTCTCGAAGCGATACTGATTGCTGAGCATGGCTTGCCACAATGTCTTATCAGGATGAGCCATTCCCGGTGCGAGCTGGACCTGTTTTTCCAGCATCGCGGCGGTCATCTTACCTGCTCCGCCAGCATTCCTGGAGAGAAGACCATTTATTTCACGCTGGCGTTTTGGGTTAGAGATAAACTGCGGATCGTTTTGCAGCGTGAGCATCGCCTCCCGCCCCTTTCGTCCAGCGTTACTGAGCATATACAGGCTGACTTGATCCGCAGTTATTCTGCCGTCCTGATAGCGGGCCATATGGCTTGCAACACTTATTCGCCACGGATCCAGCACGGGGGTATGGACCAACGCCAGGAAAATGAGGGAAAGCAGCCCGGTCGCCGGGATGACGTACGCATGGATCTTCTGCGGTTCACGGCGCTGAATCAGAGCGCTGGCGCAAAAACCGATCGCCCAGACCAGCGCCACGATGGTTATCAATACCCCGTACAGACGCTCGGGTGACCAGCCGTATTGCGAAATGCGTAGCCACAGCGCCCACCCCGCCAGAACCGGATACGCGGGTACGATAGCCACAGCGAGGCGAATCATCCCTCGCAGCGGGGCATAGTAAGGCAGTGTTTGACGCTGTGGATGCCACACTATCGTCACCAGGAATAACAGCAGCAGCGCTAAGGTGGTCAGCAAGCCCGCGGCGGATATTCTGGCTGAAATGGATTCAAAGCCGACAAAAGGCAACGCGCCAATAAAGAGCAGCGCCAGCGCCGCCATCAGGGGAAGCAGACCGGTGGCGATGAGGGTCAGCAGATTTTGCAGGGCAAGGATTAACCTTACCTGCATACGCGTGAGCACAGCCGCACTGGCTGAAACCACGCCAATCGCCACTGAAATAAACCCGTCAGAATGAAAGAAAAGCCGATCAAAAAAGCCGATGCCGATAAGTTCGAAAAGCTCGGCCCAGAGGAAAAGCACCAGCCAGAAGAGACCATTCGAAACAAAAATAATGAGCAGTGTCAGCGCGTTATGCCAGTTTCGTTGATAAAAGTCGCTGTAGAACGAGGTAGTCGGGACGGGATCCAGACGCCGCTGAAGCCATGGCAACACGAACAGCGTCATCAGCAGCAGATGAAAGCCGAAAACGAGCATCTCATCTCTGAGATTCCAGCTTTCGAGTCCTGCAACGCTCCACTTAAGCCAGCCGCCCATACCCGCGACTGCCGCGCCGATCATCCCGAGTGACAGCCACAAAAATGGCTTTCTGAATGACGTCATGGCAAGAGACAACGTGGTTGTCATTACCACGGTGGCAGGTACTACACACATCAGCCACAGCGTATCCGATGGCAATTTTGCGTACTCGATATACCACGTGATTACATAGCAAATTACGCCCTGTAGAGCCCCCGCCAGCACGACGGCTACGCGCGTTAAAGCGGATAACGTCTCACGGTTTTCCATTTCTCATCCCTTGTTCATGAAAAATCTATTGTCTCATCAAAGCAAAACTCTGGCCCCCACCTCAAACTCTGAAAATAGCTGACCCAAGAGACCTGAATCGTTTTCCCAGTGTAACCCTTACGTAATTTTCTTACATGTATGCGATTACATTCACATTCTTCTGGATAAATTCACCAGAGATTAACCTTTTAAGAACATTTTCCCCATCCAAAAAGCGATTCCTGCGATAATCTGCCCGCCCTGTGACTGGAGTCGCAGCGTTTTCCGTTAGTAAGGGTTTTGACCAGATACGTAAATCTATGAGCCCCGTCGCGGTTAACATCCCCAGAAAAACCCTACAATTTCAGGCAGTACATATTGGCTAAGGAGCAGTGATATGCGTGTTAATGGTTTAACCCCGCAAGATCTCAAGGCTTATGGTATTCACGACGTCCAGGAAGTGGTCTACAACCCCGATTACGATACGCTGTATCAGGAAGAGCTCAATCCGGCACTGGAAGGATACGAGCGTGGTGTGTTGACGAACCTGGGTGCTATCGCCGTCGATACGGGTATTTTTACCGGTCGTTCGCCGAAAGATAAGTATATCGTCCGAGATGACACCACCCGCGATACGCTGTGGTGGGCTGATAAGGGCAAAGGTAAGAACGATAACAAACCGCTCTCCCCGGAAACCTGGCAGCATCTGAAAGGACTTGTCACCCATCAGCTTTCCGGCAAGCGTCTGTTTATTATTGATGCGTTCTGCGGCGCTAACGCCGACACCCGTCTCTCCGTACGATTTATCACCGAAGTGGCCTGGCAGGCGCATTTTGTGAAGAACATGTTCATTCGTCCAACCGATGAAGAACTGCAAGACTTCACCCCTGACTTTATCGTGATGAACGGCGCGAAATGCACCAACCCGCAGTGGAAAGAGCAGGGTCTGAACTCCGAAAACTTTATCGCCTTCAACCTGACCGAGCGTATCCAGCTGATCGGCGGTACCTGGTACGGCGGCGAAATGAAGAAAGGGATGTTCTCGGTCATGAACTACCTGCTGCCGTTGCGCGGTATCGCCTCCATGCACTGCTCGGCGAACGTCGGGGAAAAAGGCGATGTAGCAGTGTTCTTCGGCCTTTCCGGCACCGGTAAAACAACGCTGTCCACCGATCCAAAACGTCGTCTGATTGGCGACGATGAACATGGCTGGGATGATGACGGCGTGTTTAACTTTGAAGGCGGCTGCTACGCGAAGACCATTCGCCTGTCGGAAGAGGCAGAGCCGGATATCTACCACGCGATTCGCCGCGATGCGCTGCTGGAAAACGTCACCGTGCGTGCCGATGGCTCTATCGACTTCGACGATGCCTCGAAAACGGAAAACACCCGCGTCTCTTACCCGATCTACCACATCGAGAACATCGTCAAGCCGGTATCGAAGGCGGGTCACGCCACGAAGGTGATTTTCCTGACCGCGGATGCATTCGGCGTGCTGCCACCGGTTTCCCGCCTGACCGCCAGCCAGACGCAGTACCATTTCCTCTCCGGCTTTACCGCTAAACTGGCGGGTACCGAGCGCGGTGTGACCGAGCCAACCCCAACCTTCTCCGCCTGCTTCGGCGCGGCGTTCCTGTCGCTGCACCCAACGCAGTACGCGGAAGTGCTGGTGAAACGCATGCAGGCATCCGGCGCCCAGGCATACCTGGTAAACACCGGCTGGAACGGTACGGGCAAACGTATCTCCATCAAAGATACACGCGCCATCATCGACGCGATTCTGGATGGTTCGCTGGATAACGCCGAGACCTTTACGCTGCCGATGTTCGATCTGGCGATCCCAACAGAGCTGCCGGGCGTGGATACGCGTATCCTGGATCCGCGTAACACCTACGGTTCACCGGAACAGTGGCGTGAGAAGGCTGAATCGCTGGCGAAACTGTTTATCGAAAACTTCGAGAAGTATACCGACACCCCGGCGGGTGCTGCGCTGGTGAGTGCGGGACCGAAGCTGTAGGTAAAAGCAAAAAGGCAACGAAAGTTGCCTTTTTTAATGTTTTTTCCCTCTCCCCGTGGGAGAGGGCCGGGGTGAGGGCATCAGGCCCCACCCTTTTTTAACTCTCTTTCACCTGACCCCGTAAAACCGGCACCGGTAACCACGCACGAATGCTCAAACCACCCCGCTCGCTGGTGCCAATTTCCAGCAGTCCGTTATGGTTATCAACAATACGCTGCACAATCGCCAGGCCTAAGCCGGTTCCGCTGGTGCTGCGCGCGCTGTCGCCGCGCACAAATGGCTGGAACAGGTGCTTACGCTGCTCAGGCTTGATGCCCGGGCCATCGTCTTCCACCTGGAACCAGGCGCGGTTGAGTTCCGTACCGCTGCTGACTTTGATCCAGCCGTTGCCGTAGCGCGCCGCGTTGACCACCATATTCGCCACCGCGCGTTTAATGGAGAGCGGGTGCATACGTACCTGAATCTCACCTGCCTGAAGGTCGGTCGCAATTTCACGTTCGTAGCCGCTTTCGGCAGCAACCACTTCGCCCAGAACCGCATTCAGATCCGCCATCTCCATCGGCATCTCCTGCCCGGTGCGCAGGTAGTCGATAAACTGCTCGATGATGGCGTTACACTCTTCGATATCCTTGTTGATGGACTCTGCAAGATAACCATCCTGCTCGCCCATCATCTCCGTCGCCAGCCGGATACGCGTCAGGGGCGTGCGAAGGTCATGGCTGACCCCCGCCATCAGCAGCGTACGGTCGTCCGCCAGCTGTTTAACGCCTGCCGCCATGTGGTTAAACGCACGCGTTACCGAGCGCACTTCCGATGCGCCATACTCGCGCAGCGGCGGTGGGATAATACCTTTACCGACCTGTAATGCTGCATGCTCCAGGTCGACCAGCGGTCGGTTCTGGATACGAATAAACAGCCATGCGCCGCCGATGGCCAGCAGCATGATCGCCAGGGTGTATCGGAACAGCGGTGAGAAGTCGCCCTGATGAATCTCGGTGAGCGGAACACGCACCCAGATGTTGGGTGACAGCCAGGTTTTCAGCCAGACAACCGGCGAGCTTTTATTGACCTCAACGCGCACTTCCGTCGGGCCGCCAAGCTGCTGCGCCATCTGCTGGCTGAGGAATTCATAGTGCTGCGCCCAGCGCAGGCCAGCATCTTCCGCCGCTTCGTTCGAGTAGAGAGAAATGCCCAGCTCACGGTAGATTTCCCGACGGAACGCCGGGGGAACAACCAACTGCGTGCCGTCCTCCAGCTGCAGCTTATCGGTCATCAGCATACGCACTTCGTATGCCAGCACCTTATTAAACTGCTGAAGGCTCGGCAGGATTGCAAAGTTCAGCACCACCAGGTAGGTCGTCACCAGACTGACAAACAGCAGGGTGACGATCAATAACAGCGTGCGGGCAAACGAACTTCGCGGCGAGAAGCGCATTCGCCTCATGCTTTAGAGCCGTCCGGGACAAACACGTAGCCCAGACCCCAAACGGTCTGAATATAACGAGGATGCGCCGGATCTTCTTCCACCATACGACGCAGACGAGAGATTTGCACGTCGATAGAACGCTCCATCGCGGAGTATTCACGACCACGCGCCAGGTTCATCAGCTTGTCACGGGAGAGCGGCTCACGCGGGTGGCTGACCAGCGCTTTCAGCACCGCGAACTCACCGCTGGTGAGCGGCATTGGCTCATCTTCACGGAACATCTCACGGGTGCCGAGGTTCAGCTTAAACTTACCGAATGCAATGACGGCCTCTTCCTGAGATGGCGCGCCCGGCAGTTCGTTCGCCTGACGACGCAGCACGGCGCGAATACGCGCCAGCAGTTCACGCGGGTTAAACGGCTTTGGAATGTAGTCATCAGCGCCAATCTCAAGGCCGACAATACGGTCGACTTCTTCACCCTTCGCCGTCACCATGATGATCGGCATCGGGTTGCTCTGGCTGCGCAGACGGCGGCAAATAGAGAGCCCGTCTTCGCCAGGCAGCATCAGGTCCAACACCATCAGGTGGAAAGATTCACGCGTCAGCAGACGATCCATCTGTTCCGCGTTCGCGACGCTACGAACCTGGAAGCCCTGCTCGGTCAGATAACGTTCCAGCAGCGCACGCAGGCGCATGTCGTCATCTACGACCAGAATTTTGTAGTTCTCTTGCATTGTGTGTACTCCCAAAGGTTCGGATAAGCCTGGAACAGCGTATTCTAAAAAAGTGCACGGGTTCGACCAGCAAATTCTGGTATAAATTCTAGACGAAATTGTTACAAAGCATATTTAACAGCAGCTTATCTGTTCATTTCATCACATAAATCATTATTAATCTTGTCTGTTACACTGTGCGCTACGTATTGTGCGCAAAGACAGTTAACCGGCATTAAAGGCTGCACCATGAAAACGCCTCTGATCACCCGCGAAGGGTACGAGAAACTCAAAAAAGAGATGGATTACCTGTGGCGCGAAGAGCGTCCGGAAGTGACCAAAAAAGTCACCTGGGCCGCAAGTCTGGGCGACCGCAGCGAGAATGCGGACTATCAGTACAATAAAAAGCGACTGCGCGAAATCGATCGCCGGGTACGCTACCTGACGAAGTGTCTCGAGAATCTCAAAATTGTCGATTACTCCCCGCAGCAGGAAGGTAAAGTGTTCTTCGGCGCGTGGGTCGAAATTGAAAACGACAACGGCGATACCCTGCGTTTTCGTATCGTCGGCTATGATGAAATTTTCGGTCGTAAGGATTACATTTCTATCGATTCACCCATGGCCCGCGCCCTGCTGAAAAAAGAGGTGGGCGATTTAGCCGTTGTCCAGACGCCCGCAGGTGAAGCAAGCTGGTACGTCAACGAAATCGTGTATGTTAAATAGTCCGAGAGCGCCCTCCCCGGCTGGCATTTTTTGGTGTCAGCCCGTATAACTATCCCCCTGATTTTCGATCCACAAGATGAACTGACCATGATGAAAGAGTCGCTCTGCCGCATTATTGCGGGTGAACTTCAGGCCAGAGCCGAACAGGTAGAAGCTGCCGTTCGCCTGCTTGATGAAGGGAACACCGTGCCGTTTATTGCACGTTATCGTAAGGAAGTCACCGGCGGTCTGGATGACACGCAGCTGCGAAACCTGGAGACCCGTCTGGGCTATCTGCGCGAGCTGGAAGACCGACGTCAGGCGATCCTCAAATCTATCGGCGAGCAGGGCAAGCTGACCAGTGACCTGGAAAAAGCCATTAACGGCACCCTGAGCAAAACCGAACTCGAAGACCTCTATCTGCCGTACAAACCGAAGCGCCGCACGCGCGGGCAGATTGCGATCGAAGCCGGCCTTGAGCCGCTGGCCGATCTGCTGTGGAACGAGCCGTCTCACGATCCGGAAACCGAAGCCGCCAAGTTTATCGACGCCGATAAAGGCGTAGCAGACACCAAAGCCGCGCTGGACGGTGCTCGCTATATTCTGATGGAGCGCTTCGCCGAAGACGCGGCGCTGCTGGCCAAAGTGCGTGATTACCTGTGGAAGAACGCGCATATCGTCTCCACCGTGGTGTCCGGCAAAGAGGAAGAAGGCGCGAAATTCCGCGACTATTTCGATCACCACGAACCCATTTCTACCGCGCCGTCTCACCGCGCGCTGGCGATGTTCCGCGGCCGTAACGAAGGCGTGCTGCAACTCTCCCTGAATGCCGATCCGCAGTTTGACGAGCCGCCAAAAGAGAGCCACTGCGAGCAGATCATTATGGATCATCTGGGCCTGCGCCTGAACAACGCACCGGCGGACAGCTGGCGCAAAGGCGTGGTGAGCTGGACCTGGCGCATTAAGGTGCTGATGCACCTCGAAACCGAGCTGATGGGCACCGTGCGCGAGCGCGCCGAAGACGAAGCGATCAACGTCTTCGCCCGTAACCTGCACGACCTGCTGATGGCTGCGCCAGCTGGCCTGCGCGCCACCATGGGTCTCGATCCGGGTCTGCGTACCGGCGTGAAGGTGGCCGTGGTTGACGGCACCGGCAAGCTGGTTGCCACCGACACCATTTACCCGCACACCGGTCAGGCAGCGAAAGCGGCTGTCGTCGTCGCCGCGCTGTGCGAGAAGTACAACGTTGAGCTGGTTGCCATCGGTAACGGTACGGCGTCCCGCGAAACCGAACGTTTCTATCTCGACGTGCAGAAGCAGTTCCCGAAAGTGACGGCGCAGAAAGTGATCGTCAGCGAAGCGGGGGCATCAGTCTACTCCGCCTCTGAGCTGGCAGCGCAGGAGTTCCCGGATCTGGACGTTTCCCTGCGCGGCGCGGTCTCTATCGCCCGTCGTTTGCAGGATCCGCTGGCGGAGCTGGTGAAGATCGACCCGAAATCCATCGGTGTGGGCCAGTATCAGCACGACGTGAGCCAGACGCAGCTGGCGCGCAAGCTGGATGCGGTAGTGGAAGACTGTGTTAACGCCGTCGGCGTGGACCTGAACACCGCTTCCGTTCCCCTGCTGACCCGCGTGGCGGGCCTGACCCGTATGATGGCACAGAATATCGTCGCCTGGCGTGATGAGAACGGTCAGTTCCAGAACCGCCAGCAGCTGCTGAAGGTGAGCCGTCTGGGGCCGAAAGCATTTGAGCAGTGCGCGGGCTTCCTGCGCATCAACCACGGCGATAACCCGCTGGATGCCTCTACCGTTCACCCGGAAGCGTACCCTGTTGTTGAGCGCATCCTGGCCGCGACTCAGCAGGCGCTTAAAGACCTGATGGGCGACAGCAGCGCGCTGCGTAACCTGAAAGCGGTGGATTTCACCGACGAACAGTTCGGTGTGCCGACGGTCACTGACATCATCAAAGAGCTGGAAAAACCGGGCCGCGATCCGCGTCCTGAGTTTAAAACCGCGACCTTTGCTGACGGCGTGGAAACCATGAACGACCTGCTGCCGGGCATGGTGCTGGAGGGGGCGGTAACCAACGTCACCAACTTTGGCGCGTTTGTGGATATCGGCGTGCATCAGGACGGTCTGGTGCATATCTCTTCCCTCGCCGACAAGTTCGTTGAAGATCCGCACACCGTGGTCAAAGCGGGCGACATCGTGAAGGTGAAAGTGCTGGAAGTGGATCTCCAGCGCAAGCGTATTGCCCTGACCATGCGTCTGGACGAGCAGCCGGGCGACACTAACGCGCGCCGTGGCGGTAATGGCGGTGGCCGTGAACAGCAGCGTCCGGCAGCGAAAGCCGCGAAGCCACGCGGACGTGACGCACAGCCAGCAGGCAACAGCGCGATGATGGATGCGCTGGCAGCGGCGATGGGTAAGAAACGCTAATACTGTAAATGCCCGGTGGCGCGACGCTTACCGGGCCTACGGTTTTGTAGGCCGGGCAAACGCAGTGCCGCCCGGCAAGCAGGCCGCAGGGAATTAAAATAAATAAGTTGTATCCATATTTAAACCACGAATTATCACCTCATTAACAAATAGCCTTCTTTTTATTTTCACCTCAATTTCGCAAATATTGAGCAAGGTCAAGCAGACCGCAAATTAATACGATTAACAACATCCCGTCACATTTTTATTATTGCTGATAAAAACTATTCTCATTATCATCGCAGTGTAGATTATTTAACCTCTCGTGGAATCAGGCGCTATGCAATTCACTCCAGACAGTGCGTGGAAAATTATCGGTTTTACCCGTGAGATAAGCCCGGCCTATCGGCAGAAGCTGCTGTCCCTGGGCATGCTACCCGGCTCATCGTTCCAGGTGGTGCGCGTTGCGCCGTTGGGCGATCCTGTTCATATCGAAACCCGACGCGTTAATCTGGTTCTGCGTAAAAAAGACCTCGCATTAATTGAAGTTGAATCTTTATCCCGTTAACAAGCCAGCGGTTTCAGTGAGTCTATTACAATGAAAAAATTAACTATTGGCTTAATTGGCAATCCTAATTCCGGCAAGACAACCTTATTTAATCAGTTAACCGGCGCACGCCAGCGTGTGGGAAATTGGGCAGGCGTAACGGTTGAACGCAAAGAGGGCCAGTTCACTACAACAGATAATCAGGTCACGCTGGTTGATTTACCGGGGACCTATTCACTCACCACGATTTCATCCCAGACCTCACTCGATGAGCAAATTGCCTGCCACTATATTCTGAGCGGCGACGCGGATCTGCTCATCAATGTGGTGGATGCCTCCAATCTCGAACGAAATCTGTATCTCACGTTACAGCTGCTGGAGCTGGGTATTCCCTGCATCGTGGCGCTTAACATGCTCGACATCGCCGAGAAGCAAAAGCTGCGCATCGACGTCGATGCCCTCTCCGCACGCCTGGGCTGCCCGGTGGTTCCGCTGGTTTCTACCCGCGCACGCGGCATTGACGCCCTGAAGCTGGCGATTGACCGCCACACGGGCAATGCCGACGTCGAACTGGTGCACTACGCCCAACCCCTGCTGCGCGAAGCCGGGCAACTGGCGCAGGAGATGGACAACAGCATGCCCGCCAGACAACGTCTGTGGCTTGGCCTGCAAATGCTGGAAGGCGATATCTACAGCCGCACCTACGCAGGCGATGCGGCGGATAAGCTGGGCGTCGCGCAGGCTCGCCTGAGCGACGAGCTGGACGATCCCGCTCTGCATATTGCGGATGCGCGCTATCAGGCCATCGCCGCTATCTGTGACGTGGTCAGCAATGCATTAACCGCTGAACCCAGCCGCTTCACCGCCGCCGTGGATAAGATTGTGCTCAACCGCTTCCTCGGTTTGCCGATCTTTTTACTGGTGATGTACGTGATGTTCCTGCTCGCCATTAACATCGGCGGTGCATTACAACCTATCTTTGATGGCGGCTCTGTCGCTATCTTCGTGCACGGTATTCAGTGGCTGGGCTACACCCTCCACTTCCCGGAATGGTTGACCATCTTCCTTGCGCAGGGGATCGGCGGCGGGATTAATACCGTCCTGCCACTAGTACCGCAGATCGGCATGATGTACCTGTTCCTCTCCTTCCTTGAGGATTCCGGCTACATGGCGCGCGCGGCCTTCGTAATGGACCGCCTGATGCAGGCGCTGGGGCTGCCGGGGAAATCCTTCGTGCCGCTGATTGTCGGTTTTGGCTGTAACGTGCCGTCAGTCATGGGCGCGCGTACGCTGGATGCCCCGCGCGAACGCCTGATGACCATCATGATGGCGCCGTTCATGTCCTGTGGCGCGCGTCTGGCGATCTTCGCGGTCTTTGCCGCGGCGTTCTTTGGTCAGGAAGGGGCGCTGGCCGTCTTCTCCCTGTATGTGCTGGGTATCGTGATGGCTATTCTCACCGGCCTGATGCTGAAGCACACCATCATGCGTGGCGAAGCGTCGCCGTTCGTGATGGAACTGCCGGTTTATCACGTTCCGCATCTGAAAAGCCTGATTATTCAGACATGGCAGCGCCTGAAGGGCTTCGTTCTGCGCGCCGGTAAGGTGATTGTGGTGGTCAGCATTTTCCTGAGCGCCCTGAACAGCTTCACCCTGAGCGGCCAGGCCGCGGACAACATTAATGACTCTGCCCTGGCCTCCGTCAGCCGGATCATTACGCCGGTCTTCAAACCGATTGGCGTTCAGGAAGACAACTGGCAGGCAACCGTGGGCCTGTTCACCGGCGCGATGGCAAAAGAGGTGGTTGTCGGCACCCTGAACACGCTTTACACCGCGGAAAACATCCAGGAAGAGGAGTTCAACCCGGCAGCGTTCAACCTCGGCGATGAACTGCTTGGCGCGGTGGAAGAGACCTGGCAGAGCCTGAAAGACACCTTCAGCCTGAGCGTACTGGCGAACCCGATTGAAGCCAGCAAAGGCGACGGCGAAATGGCGACCGGAGCAATGGGCGTGATGGGCCAGAAATTTGGCAGCGCGTCGGCGGCCTACAGCTACCTGATCTTCGTCCTGCTCTATATTCCATGCATCTCGGTCATGGGCGCCATTGCCCGTGAGTCCAGCCGCGGCTGGATGGGCTTCTCCATTCTGTGGGGGCTGAACATTGCCTACTCGCTGGCGACCGTGTTTTATCAGGCCGTCAATTACAGCCAGCATCCGCGCTACAGCCTGGTCTGTATCCTCGCGGTGATCCTGTTTAACGTAATGGTGATTGGCCTGCTGCGCCGGGCGCGTAGCCGCGTTGACATTAACCTGCTGGCAACGCGCAAAACCCCAACGACCTGCTGTAACAGCCCAGCAGGCGACTGTCACTGAGGGGAAAAAGATGGCATCGTTGATTCAGGTTCGTGACTTACTGGCGTTACAGGGACGAATGGAGGCGAAGCAGCTCAGCCTCAGCCTGCATACGCCGCAGCCGATGATCGATGCCATGCTGGAAAGGCTGGAGGCGATGGGGAAAGCCGTGCGCATTCAGGAAGAGCCGGACGGTTGTCTGTCCGGCAGTTGCAAGAGTTGTCCTGAAGGTAAAGCCTGTCTCAGGGAGTGGTGGACGCTTCGCTGATAAAACCGGACAGCGCCGAACAAAACTCAGCAGGATGAGAGATGAACGGCGCATGTGCCGCTTTGGCAACCACCATTGATTTACTCTCCGGCCACAGCGCATCCAGCAGCGGAACCACCTTGCGCGGAACCAGTCCATCCAGATAGCCATAAATACGCAGATGCGGCACCGTTAACGACGCCAGCGGCTCGCGCAGATCGGCCGTTTTCAGGATCTCCAGTCCACCGTTCAGCACCTCAACCTCCGGCATCGGCAGAGAAAGCACCGTCTGCTTCAACGTCCGTGCGTCCTGACGGGCGGTTTCTGTTCCCATGGTTTGTAGCGCCAGAAAACGCTCCACCGTCCGCTGGAAGTCTTCGCTCAGCTGATACTGGAACCCGGCCAGCACCTCGGGTTTAATGCCCGGCCACGCCTCGCTGGCGCTGAAACAGGGTGATGAGGCAACGGTGATCAGCGCCTGGACCCGCTCAGGATGGCGCAGCGCAATCTGGCTTACCACCAGCCCGCCCAGGCTCCAGCCGAGCCAGACGGCTTTTTGCGGCGCCGCTTCCAGAACCTGCTCCGCCATGTCGTCAAGCGTCATCGCGCCATAGCCGTGGCTACGGCCATAGCCCGGTAGATCCACCAGGTGTACCGTGAATTGCGAGGCCAGTTCCTCACTTATGCAACGCCACACTTCGGCGTTCAGTCCCCATCCGTGCAGCAGCACAAGATGACAATTTCCCGTCCCAACGGTCTGCCACCACAGCGTCTTCATCAGTTAACGTTCTCTTTTTTCACATGGAGGTTGCGTATGCTAACAGTGCCCGGCTTGTGCTGGCTATGCCGAATGCCACTTGCGATGAGCGTGTGGGGCGTCTGTTCCGTTTGCACGCGAGCGCTGGGTTACCTGAAGGGCTGTCCGCAATGCGGCTTGCCTGCCGTCAGCCAGACGCTTCCCTGCGGCCGATGCCTGAAAAAAGCGCCGCCGTGGAGCGCGCTGGTGGCGGTGGATGATTATGTATTGCCGCTGAGTCGTCTGGTTCATCAGTTCAAATTTTCCAGCCAGATCGCGCTGGCGCAGCCGCTGGCACGCCTGTTATTACTGGCGGTATTGCAGGCGCGAAGAACGCGTGGGCTAGCGCCGGTCGACACGCTCGTGAACGTGCCACTGTTTCAGCGCCGCCACTGGCGGCGGGGATACAATCAAAGCGACCTGCTGTGTCGTCCGCTCGCCCACTGGCTGGGTTGCCGGTACCCCGCCTCTGCACTGAAACGTACTCATGCCACTGCCGTTCAGCACCGGCTCAACGCCCGGTCGCGCAAAAGGAACCTGAAAAACGCCTTTCGCCTTGAATTGCCGGTCAACGGCCTCCATATCGCGATTGTGGATGATGTCGTCACCACGGGCAGTACCGTGGCTGAACTTTCCCGACTGCTTTTGCAAAGCGGCGCCGCGTCAGTTCAGGTATGGTGTCTGTGCCGTACCTTGTAGCCCTTCTTCAATGGGCGTATGATTATACCCAGGTAATTTAGTCAACTATTAGGCCAAAGCTATGATCCGTATTTCCGATTCTGCACAAGCGCACTTTGCCAAACTGCTGGCAAATCAGGAAGAAGGGACGCAGATCCGCGTGTTTGTGATCAATCCAGGCACTCCGAATGCAGAATGTGGTGTCTCTTATTGTCCTCCGGATGCCGTGGAAGCAACTGACACTGCCCTTAAATTTGAACAGCTCACCGCGTACGTTGATGAGCTGAGCGCGCCGTATCTTGAAGATGCGGAGATTGATTTCGTCACCGACCAGCTGGGTTCTCAGCTGACGCTGAAGGCACCGAACGCGAAAATGCGTAAAGTCTCTGACGATGCCCCGCTGATGGAGCGTGTGGAATATCTGCTGCAATCGCAGATCAACCCGCAGCTGGCCGGCCACGGGGGACGTGTTTCCCTGATGGAAATCACCGAAGATGGTCTGGCAATCCTGCAATTCGGCGGCGGCTGTAACGGCTGCTCCATGGTCGATGTCACCCTGAAAGAAGGGATCGAGAAGCAGCTGCTGAACGAATTCCCGGAACTGAAAGGCGTGCGCGATCTGACAGAGCACCAGCGCGGCGAGCACTCCTACTACTGATTCAGTGCCCGTCTGTATTGCCCGGTGGCGCTGCGCTTACCGGGCCTACATTTTCTTGCCTCCCCCTCTATATGTTGACCTGCGTCTCATAATTCAAATTTTGCCTCCCTGGGTGATTCTCAATCACATCATGTTACCCGTATCATTCTCGTGGGCACTCAACACCCTTATAACAGCCGACTAAACTTAACGTTTTCGCAGGCATCAGTATGAGTGCCGTTAACACTCTGTTCCCAGTTGGGACAACCGGAATTTGTCGTTGAAACAATGACGTTACCCATAACAATTCAAAGGCCAGGTCAATCATGCCATTAGTCATCGTCGCTATCGGTGTTGTGTTATTACTGCTCTTGATGATCCGCTTCAAAATGAACGGATTTATCGCTCTGGTTCTGGTGGCACTGGCAGTCGGTCTGATGCAGGGAATGCCGCTGGTTAAAGTTATCAGCTCCATTAAAGCCGGTGTCGGCGGTACGCTCGGCAGCCTGGCGCTGATCATGGGCTTCGGCGCCATGCTCGGTAAAATGCTCGCGGACTGCGGTGGCGCGCAGCGTATTGCCACTACCCTTATCGATAAATTTGGCAAGCAGCACATCCAGTGGGCGGTGGTGTTAACCGGTTTTACCGTCGGTTTCGCACTGTTCTATGAAGTGGGCTTCGTCCTGATGCTGCCGCTGGTGTTCACCATCGCCGCTGCCGCCAACATCCCGCTGCTGTTCGTGGGCGTGCCGATGGCTGCGGCGCTGTCCGTCACCCACGGTTTCCTGCCGCCGCACCCGGGTCCAACGGCTATCGCCACCATCTTCCACGCCGATATGGGTAAAACCCTGCTGTTCGGTACGATTCTGGCGATCCCGACGGTGATTCTGGCAGGCCCGGTGTATGCGCGCTTCCTGAAAGGCATCGATAAGCCTATCCCGGAAGGGCTGTACAGCGCCAAAACCTTTACTGAAGAAGAGATGCCAGGCTTTGGCGTCAGCGTCTGGACCTCACTGGTACCGGTGATCCTGATGGCGATGCGTGCCATAGCAGAGATGGTTCTGCCGAAAGGTCACGCGTTCCTGTCCGTTGCGGAGTTCCTGGGCGACCCGGTAATGGCAACGCTGATTGCGGTATTGATTGCGATGTTTACCTTCGGTCTTAACCGCGGTCGCTCCATGGATCAGATCAACGACACGCTGACCTCTTCCATCAAAATCATCGCCATGATGCTGCTGATCATCGGCGGCGGCGGCGCGTTCAAGCAGGTGCTGGTCGACAGCGGCGTGGATAAATACATCGCTGCCATGATGCATGAAACCAACGTATCGCCGCTGCTGATGGCGTGGTCTATCGCCGCCGTTCTGCGTATTGCGCTGGGCTCTGCGACCGTTGCGGCGATTACCGCAGGCGGCATCGTGGCACCGCTGATTGCCACGACGGGCGTCAGCCCTGAACTGATGGTTATCGCGGTCGGTTCGGGCAGCGTGATTTTCTCCCACGTGAACGATCCGGGCTTCTGGCTGTTCAAGGAGTACTTCAACCTGACCATCGGTGAAACCATCAAGTCCTGGTCCGCGCTGGAAACCATTATTTCGGTGTGCGGTCTGGTCGGTGTGCTGCTGTTGAATATGGTGGTTTGATGTAAAAAAGCCGGGTAGCGCTGACGCTTACCCGGCCTACATTCTATTCCCTCTCCCTCTGGGAGAGGGTTAGGGTGAGGGTGAAACTACCGCTTATTACCCACCGCTCTTCTGTGCTTGTCCAAATCCTTAATCAGCCTGTTCACCCCATCATCGGCAAACATCGCCTCAAGCGTGGTGGACAGTTTGCGTCGCCAGTTTTTGTATTGATAGCTGGTGCCGGGGATGTTTACCGGCTCCGCCATATCAATCCAGTCTTCCGGTTGCAGACCGAGCAATGCGCTGTTGCTGTCGGCAATATAGCGCTGTAAGCCACGATTAAGCGTTGGCGTCATCGACATCAGCGACGCCTTATGCCCGGCGCGCTTCGGCAGACAGCCATGCTTATGCAGCGCGTCCAGCAGCCCCTGTTTCGCCAGCTCGCGATCCTGATACAACCCGCGCAGAACCTCTTCATCCGGGTAGAGACCTAACGTTTTGCCGAGCGTCAGGTCGCCGCTTTCCCAGTAGCCTCTGAGCGTAGGAAGATCATGCGTCGTCGCGACTGCCATTGACTGTTCAGGGTACGCTTTCGGCGCGCGGAAGGTTTTCTCATGGTCGTTTTCAAAATACAGCACTTTGTAGGAGTAGACGCCGCTGTCGCGGAGCTTACTGACAATTTCCACCGGCACGGTTCCGAGATCTTCGCCAATCACCATGCACTGATGACGTTTACTCTCCAGCGCGAGGATTGAGAGCAAATCGTCCACCGGATATTGCACGTACGCCCCGTGGTCAGCCGTTTCACCGTACGGGATCCACCACAGGCGCAGCACGGACATCACGTGGTCGATACGCAACGCGCCGCAGTTCTGCATGTTAGCGCGCAGCAGGTCGATAAACGGCTCGTAGGCACGCGCCGCCATCACGTGCGGATCCATTGGCGGTAAGCCCCAGTTCTGACCAAGCGGGCCCAGAATATCCGGCGGCGCACCCACCGAAGCATTCAGGCAGTAAAGCTCGCGGTCACACCAGGTTTCCGCCCCGCCTTCCGCCACGCCGACGGCCAGATCGCGATACAGCCCGATCGGCATGTTATAGCCCTGGCTCACCTGCCAGCAGGCGGCAAACTGGCTGTACGCCAGCCACTGCAACCAGAGATAGAAATCCACCTCGTCGGCATGCGTCTCACAGAACGCCTTCACTTCCGGGGTATCCACGGACTGATACGCTTCCGGCCACACCGGCCAGCCCCAGCGCATCTCATCCTCCTGGACCTGATACGCATGCAGCGCATCAAACGCCGCCTGCCAGTAAAGGCTCTCGCCTTCCTGCATCACAAACTGGCGGAAGGCTGCCATCTGCTCGTCGTCACGCTTCGCAAAGCCCTTCCATGCCAGACGCAGCGCCGCCATTTTCAGCGCGGTCACGGAGGCATAATCGACCCAGTCCGCATCGCGGGCCTGTTTCAGCATCTGTTGGGTGGTCTCAAGCTTCCACCACGCCTGCGCCTCTTTGCTGTTTTTGAAATCGTCTAACGCGTTAACGTCGATATAAATCACGTTCAGCCAGCGACGGGACGACGGGCTGTACGGGCTGGCGCTTTCCGGGTTGGCCGGATAGAGGGCGTGGATCGGGTTGAGGCCGATGAACGCGCCGCCGCGCTCGCCCACGGATGCCAGCATCTTTTTCAGGTCGCCAAAATCGCCAATGCCCCAGTTACTGTCCGAACGCAGGGTATAGAGCTGCACGCAGGCGCCCCACAGCTTTTTGCCTTCAAGCAGCGCCTGCGGCTCATAGCAACGCTTTGGCGCCACGATCACCCGACAGTGAAAACGCTGGTCGTCCCGGGTAAGCGTAAGCGTGTGGTAGCCCTCCGGCAGCTTCGCCGGAAGGTTAAGGGTTTTGCCGCCTGTGGCATGGCCTTTGTGCTGATGCCCCTCTTCGGTGGTGAGCAGCCAGCTGAACTCGCCGCGCCCTTCCACCGCCAGCGGCATCTTTTTGCCCGCGGTAAAGACCTTCACGTTCGGTACCGGCGCACCCGACGCTTTCGCGTCGGTTTTGTGCATGGCATCCAGCAAACGTCTTTTGGTGTCCGCACCAATAGACTGCGGTTTGCCGTGCGCATTGATGTAACTGAGGCTAATTCCCGCCGCCTGCGCGGCACTGTCCAGACGTTTACTCTCCATCGCGCTTCCTTAGCGTTTTGCCTGCCAGATACGAGCCTGATAATCACGGATTGAGCGGTCAGAGCTGAACATACCGCAGCGCGCGGTGTTCAGGATACACGCGCGGGTCCAGGCATCCTGGTCGCGATACAGCACGTCGACCTGCTTCTGCGCTTCAACATAAGCCGAGAAGTCAGCCATCACCAGGTACGGGTCGCCGCCCTGTTTGTCCATGCTGTGCAGCATCTGGTCAAACGCGTGCTTGTCGCCGTCGCTGTACTTCCCGCTTTCCAGCTCTTTGAGCACCGCATCCAGCACTTTGTCTTTTTTACGCCATTTCACCGGGTCGTACCCTTTGGCTTTGATGGCTTTCACTTCTTCAACAGTATGGCCGAAGATAAAGATGTTCTCTTCGCCGACCTTCTCGGCAATTTCGACGTTCGCACCGTCCAGCGTGCCGACGGTCAGCGCACCGTTCAGGGCCAGCTTCATGTTGCCGGTACCGGACGCTTCTTTACCGGCGGTAGAGATCTGCTCGGAAATATCCGCCGCCGGGATCAGCATTTCAGCCGCAGAAACGCAGTAGTCCGGCAGGAACACCACCTTCAGCTTATCGCCCACTTTCGGATCGTTGTTGATCGCCGCCGCCACTTTATTAATGGCGAGGATAATGTTTTTCGCCAGGTAGTAGCCCGGCGCCGCTTTCGCACCGAACAGGAACACGCGCGGAACGCGGTCGGCCTGTGGATTCTCGCGGATCTCTTTATACAGCGCCAGAATGTGCAGCAGGTTCAGGTGCTGACGTTTGTACTCGTGCAGACGTTTGATCTGGATATCGAAAATCGCATTCGGGTTGATCTCAATCCCGGTGCGCATTTTCACGAACTCAGCCAGACGAACCTTGTTCTCCAGCTTAATGGCGCGGTACTGCTCGCGGAACTTCGCGTTGTCGGCCTGTTTTTCCAGGTTGATGAGCTGGTCCAGGTCGTTGGCCCACTCTTTCTTCAGGGTCTTGTCCAGCAGGCCAGCCAGCAGCGGGTTGCACTGCTTGATCCAGCGACGCGGCGTAATGCCGTTGGTCACGTTGTGGAATTTGGTCGGCCACAGCTGGTGGTATTCCGGGAACAGATCTTTGACCACCAGATCCGAGTGCAGCGCCGCCACGCCGTTCACCGCAAAGCCGCTTACTACGCACATGTTCGCCATGCGTACCTGCTTATCGTGAACCACCGCCAGCTTCGCCCAGACGGCTTTGTCACCCGGCCAGGTTTTCTCCACCAGCGTTTTGAACTGGTCGTTAATCTTATTGATGATCTGCATATGGCGCGGCAGCAGCGTTTTCACCAGCTTCTCATCCCAGCACTCCAGCGCTTCCGGCATCAGGGTGTGGTTGGTGTAGGCGAAGGTGCGGCTGGTGATGGCCCAGGCGTCGTCCCAGCTCAGCTGATGCTCGTCGATCAGCACGCGCAGCAGTTCCGGGATGGCAATGGTCGGATGCGTGTCGTTAAGCTGAATAACTTCGAAGTCCGGCAGTTGAGCCAGCTTGCGGCCCGCCAGGTGGTGTCGACGCAGAATGTCCGCCACGGAGCAGGCGCACTGGAAGTACTGCTGCATCAGACGCAGCTTTTTACCCGCCAGATGATTATCGTTTGGATAGAGGACTTTGGTCAGCTTCTCGGCGTCGATCCCCTGCTGCTCGGCGCGCAGGAAGTCACCGTCGTTGAATTTGGTCAGGTTAAACGG
This sequence comes from Enterobacter cloacae complex sp. IR5401, assembly GCF_049238425.1. NCBI lineage: Bacteria > Pseudomonadati > Pseudomonadota > Gammaproteobacteria > Enterobacterales > Enterobacteriaceae > Enterobacter > Enterobacter cloacae complex sp. IR5401. Next base: position 73,882 of record NZ_JBMKHN010000008.1, read on the forward strand.
ATGCGCGTGCTTCGCCTGCCACAGACGCAGCGGCTGCGCCACGCCGTTACGGTAGCCGAGTACCGGCAGGTCCCAGGCTTCACCGGTAATGGTGAACGCCGGTTCCCAGAGTCCCTGCTTCGTGACTTTCCCGCCAATCCCGACCTGCACATCCAGCTGCGCGTTGTGGCGGAACCACGGATAGGTATTGCGGTGCCAGTCGTCCGGCGCTTCCATCTGATGGCCGTCGGCAAATGACTGACGGAACAGGCCGTACTGATAGTTCAGGCCATAGCCAATCGCCGACTGGCCCACCGTTGCCATGGAATCCAGGAAGCAGGCTGCCAGACGTCCCAGACCGCCGTTACCCAGCGCCGGGTCAACCTCTTCTTCCAGCAGATCGGTCAGGTTGATGTCGTGTTCTTTCAGCACGTCACCGACCTCCTGATACCAGCCAAGGTTCAGCAGATTGTTACCCGTCAGACGGCCAATCAGGAACTCCATCGAAATGTAGTTGACGTGACGCTGGCCTTTCACAGGCTTCGCCACAGGCTGAGCGTCCAGCTGTTCTGCGAGCGCCCCGCTCACCGCCTGCCACCACTGGTGAGGCGTCATCTCGTTTGCAGCATGAAGGCCAAAACGCTGCCACTGACGCGTCAGGGCAGCCTGAAATTGAGCTTTGTTGAAAGTAGGCTGTGACATAGGGAATCGGCATCCTGTAGAGAGAAAACACATTTGGCGCTAGTGTGCCTGGCTCATTGCGCCTCTTCCTCCTCCTGTCGGGGATTAGGCAGGGAGGAGTAGCGGGGATGAGCATAAAAGTGTGATCGAGGCCACTGTGTAAGTGTGCGCTTCGCGGAAAAAGCGATCCCGGAAGAACCTCAAAGAAATGAAATGCAGTTTCGGAAGAAATTAATCATCGCTGAAATGATTACTTACGTAGAATAATATTTCCGCGCGTCGGGATTATTCAGCACCACTATTAAGCCCATGCAACTTTCCCCAAAGTTAATTAACTTCACCGCCATTATCTCTTTCTGAAACCAGTTTCAGCGCAACCGAGCGTCATGCAGACAAGCCAGAAGCAGCGCGGCATCCAGCCATTTACGGAAAGTTCCATCAGTGATGAGAATGTTTTGTGACAGAGTGCAAATTCAGAGCCTCCAAACCCAGACATAACTTGCAATAGTTCCTCTATTGGCCGAACTTATAGATATTAATTACGAAGCGCAAAAAAAATAAATTCTCTCGTTCCCCACAGTGAAGTGAAAACTATGTTGATTCCGTCCAAATTAAGTCGCCCGGTTCGTCTTGACCATACTGTGGTCCGCGAGCGCCTGCTGGCTAAACTTTCCGGTGCGCATAATTTCCGACTGGCGCTGGTTACGAGTCCTGCGGGTTATGGAAAAACAACGCTCATTTCGCAATGGGCGGCAGGTAAAAGCGATCTTGGCTGGTACTCCCTGGATGAGGGTGATAACCAGCAGGAGCGTTTTGCCAGCTATTTAATTGCCGCGATTCAGCAGGCGACCAACGGACACTGCGTCACCAGCGAGGTGATGGTGCAAAAGCGCCAGTACGCCAGCCTGTCCTCTCTTTTCTCCCAGCTGTTTATCGAGCTGGCCGAATGGCATCGCCCGCTGTATGTGGTGATTGATGATTATCATCTGATCACCAACCCGGTTATTCACGAGTCCATGCGTTTCTTCCTGCGCCATCAGCCGGAAAACCTGACGCTGGTTGTCCTGTCGCGTAACCTTCCGCAGTTGGGCATTGCCAACCTGCGGGTGCGCGATCAGCTTCTGGAAATCGGCAGTCAGCAGCTGGCCTTTACCCATCAGGAAGCGAAGCAGTTCTTTGACTGCCGTCTGACGTCTCCGATTGAGGCGTCTGAAAGCAGCCGCCTGTGCGATGACGTTGCCGGCTGGGCCACGGCGCTTCAGCTGATTGCCCTCTCCGCGCGGCAAAACAACAGCCCGACGCATCAGTCCGCACGCCGCCTGGCGGGCATCAACGCCAGCCACCTGTCGGATTATCTGGTGGATGAGGTACTCGACAGCGTTGACCTCTCCACCCGCCATTTCCTGCTGAAAAGCTCCCTGCTGCGTTCCATGAACGATGCGCTGATTGTACGCGTCACCGGCATTGAAAACGGGCAGCTTCAGCTCGAAGAGATTGAACGTCAGGGTCTGTTCCTGACGCGCATGGACGATCACGGCGAATGGTTTAGCTACCATCCGCTGTTTGGCAGCTTCCTGCGCCAGCGTTGCCAGTGGGAACTGGCCGCAGAGCTGCCTGACATTCACCGCGCCGCCGCCGAAAGCTGGATGGCGCAAGGTTTCCCGAGCGAGGCTATCCACCATGCGCTGGCCGCCGGGGATGCCGGTATGCTGCGCGATATTCTGCTCAACCACGCGTGGGGACTGTTCAACCACAGCGAACTGACGCTGCTGGAAGAGTCGTTAAAAGCGCTGCCGTGGGAAAGCCTGCTGGAGAATCCGCGTCTGGTGCTGCTCCAGGCCTGGCTGATGCAGAGCCAGCATCGCTACAGCGAAGTGAACACCCTGCTGGCGCGCGCCGAGCAGGAGATGGAAAGCGAGATGGATACCACCCTGCACGGCGAATTTAACGCCCTGCGCGCACAGGTGGCGATTAACGACGGGGACCCGGATGAAGCTGAACGGCTGGCGATGGTCGCGCTGGATGAGCTGCCGCTGGCGAATTTTTACAGCCGTATTGTGGCCACCTCGGTACACGGCGAAGTGCTGCACTGTAAGGGCGATCTCACGCGTTCGCTTTCACTCATGCAGCAAACCGAACAGATGGCGCGCCGCCACGATGTCTGGCATTACGCCCTGTGGAGCCTGATTCAGCAAAGCGAGATTTTATTTGCTCAGGGGTTTCTGCAAGCAGCCTGGGAAAACCAGGAGAAAGCGTTCCAGCTGATCCGTGAACAACATCTGGAACAGCTGCCGATGCACGAGTTCCTGTTGCGTATTCGCGCTCAGCTGCTGTGGGCATGGTCGCGTCTGGATGAAGCAGAAAGCTGCGCCCGCCAGGGTCTGAATGTCCTTTCGAGCTTCCAGCCGCAGCAGCAGCTCCAGTGTCTGGCTCTGCTGGTGCAGTGCTCGCTGGCACGCGGCGACCTGGATAATGCCCGTAACCACCTTAACCGCCTGGAAAATCTGCTCGGCAACGGACAGTACCATAGCGACTGGGTCTCCAACGCCGATAAGGTCAGGGTGATTTACTGGCAGATGACCGGCGATAAAAAGTCCGCCGCCAACTGGCTGCGTCACACGCCTAAACCGGAATTTGCCAATAACCACTTCCTGCAAAGCCAGTGGCGCAATATTGCCCGCGTGCAGATCCTGCTGGGTGACTTTGAGCCTGCCGAGATCGTGCTGGAAGAGTTAAACGAAAACGCCCGCAGCCTGCGCCTGATGAGCGATTTAAACCGCAACCTGCTGCTGTTAAACCAGCTTTACTGGCAGGCAGGACGTAAAAACGATGCCCAGCGCGTACTGCTGGAAGCGTTGCAGCTGGCGAACCGCACCGGGTTTATCAGCCACTTTGTGATTGAGGGTGAAGTGATGGCCCAGCAGCTGCGCCAGCTGATTCAACTCAACACACTGCCGGAACTCGATCAGCATCGCGCCCAGCGCATTCTGCGCGAGATTAACCAGCATCATCGCCACAAGTTTGCGCACTTCGATGAGAACTTTGTTGAACGTCTGCTGAACCATCCGGAAGTGCCGGAGCTTATCCGTACCAGCCCGCTCACCCAGCGTGAATGGCAGGTGCTGGGGCTGATCTATTCAGGCTACAGCAACGAGCAGATTGCCGGTGAGCTGGCGGTGGCGGCGACCACCATCAAAACGCACATTCGCAATCTGTATCAGAAGCTGGGCGTGGCGCACCGTCAGGATGCGGTGCAGCATGCGCAGCAGCTGTTGAAGATGATGGGGTACGGAGTGTAAATCCTTTGCGGTCTGATGCCCTCACCCCGGCCCTCTCCCACAGGGAGAGGGAGAATGGCTTCTCAACATAACTCTAACTGCAAATTATTATCTTTAATCACCTGCATCACGCCCGCCGGTGGCATCACATCAGTATAAACCGCATCCACCATGCTGATGCTGCCCATGTTCACCATCGCGTTACGACCAAACTTGGAGTGATCCACCACCAGCATTACGTGGCGTGAGTTCTCAATGATCGCGCGCTTGGTGCGCACCTCGTGGTAATCAAACTCCAGCAGCGAGCCGTCGGTGTCGATGCCGCTGATCCCCAGAATGCCGAAATCGAGGCGAAACTGAGAGATAAAATCGAGCGTCGCTTCGCCGATAATGCCCCCGTCGCGGCTGCGCAGTTCGCCGCCCGCGAGGATGATGCGGAAATCGTCTTTCTGCATCAACGTGTTGGCCACGTTCAGGTTGTTGGTCACCACGCGGAGGTTCTCGTGGTTCAGCAGCGCATGGGCGACCGCTTCCGGCGTGGTGCCGATATCAATAAACAGCGTCGCGCCGTTCGGGATCTGGCTCGCCACTTTACGGGCGATACGCTCTTTCTCTGCCGTTTGCGTCGCCTTACGGTCATGCCATGAGGTGTTCACCGAGCTGGACGGCAGCGCGGCGCCGCCGTGGTGACGCAGAATACGGTTCTGATCGGCCAGGTCGTTGAGGTCACGACGGATGGTTTGCGGGCTAACGGCAAACTGCTCCACCAGCTCTTCAGTACTGACGTATCCCTGTTTTTTTACCAGTTCGATAATGGCGTCATGACGTTGTGTTTGTTTCATGAAATATCCCTGGGAATTATGTTCGCTTTCGCGCATGGAGCGTATCGGCCAACGCCATCGCCAGCCCGACCGCCAGGCCGGTAACGTGCGCACCATTGGCGATAGACATACCAAACAGATCAAACCATCCGGCAATAAGCCATATTAACGCAAAGGTTATTAATCCACGTTGTAAATAGATGCCGCTATCCGGGTCGCGCTCGCCTCTGAGCCAGGCGTAACCCATCAGGGCGTACACCACGCCGGATAACCCGCCGAACCATGGACCGCTGAATTTATGCTGCACGTAGCCGCTTAACAGGGCGCTGATAAGGGTGATCACAATCAGCTTGCCGCTGCCGAGCCGCTTCTCCACCGCCCCGCCGAGATACCACCACCACAGCAGGTTAAAGAGGATATGCATCACCGAGAAGTGCATCAGCGCATGCGTGAAGTAGCGCCAGACGTCAAATTGCAGGGAGGGATCGTACGGCCATGCGAGGGCAATCATCACGCTCTGGTCACCCACCACGCTCATAATAATGAAGACGATGATGCAGGCTACCATTAAAAGCAGCGTAAACGGTCCTGCGCGCTCGCGGAGGGTGGCGAGAAACGGAAAACGTTGATAGTGCAGGCCACTGCCGGTCTGGCCGGATTGCCAGCTTGCCGCCAGATAACGCGGGTCGCCCGGGTTTTCCAGGAAACGCGCCAGCTCGGCGTTCACGCGCCCAGCCTGGCTTTCGTCTGCCAGCCAGACATCCGTCTGTGTATGCTGCTGAATAGTCAGGATAATGCCCTGCGTCGCCATATAGTCGACAAACGCCTGGGCGACGCGCGGGTTGCTAAAAGAGGTGATCATCAACATGGGCAGCGGTCGCTTATTTCCACACAAAAGGGGACAGTATAGCGGGATCAGCGCTCAAACGCGTATTCAACTTCTGCCGGGAAATGACGATGCCAGGCATCGAAGCCGCCATCGACGCTGTATACCGCCTCGTAACCCTGCTGGAGCAGATACTGCGCCGCGCCTTTACTGCTGTTGCCGTGATAGCACATCACTATCACCGGGGTATCGAAGTCGTTATCGCGCATAAACGCGCCCAGCGTGTCGTTGGTGAGATGGAACGCGCCCGGCGTGTGGCCCATCGCAAAGCTCTGCGGATCGCGGATATCCACCAGCACCGCTTTTCCCTGGTGCATCTTCTGGTGGGCTTCTTCTACGTTAATACATTCAAACTGATCCATGGTGTTCTCATCTTATATTCAGGTGTGGTGCGGTTTTCCCCTCACCCTACCCTCTCCCGGAGGGAGAGGGCTGGGGTGAGGGCATCAGACCGCACGATTTTACCCCGTAGTGTACGTCCTGGCGGCGGGTAAACGCCATTATGTTATCCATATCACTCTAAATTGTTTTTTTGATGTTACCAAAAGCGCGTTCCTTTGCTATTATGAGCGATATCGAACATTTTTGAGCTTTAACGAAAGTGCATGAGGGTGTTATGGAAACCAAAGATCTGATTGTGATAGGCGGTGGCATCAACGGTGCCGGTATTGCGGTTGATGCCGCAGGACGCGGTTTATCCGTGCTGATGCTGGAAGCTAACGATCTCGCCTGCGCGACGTCGTCCGCCAGCTCCAAGCTGATCCACGGTGGCCTGCGCTACCTGGAACACTACGAATTCCGCCTGGTCAGCGAAGCGCTGGCCGAACGCGAAGTGCTGCTGAAAATGGCCCCGCATCTGGCGATCCCGATGCGCTTCCGCCTGCCCCATCGCCCGCATCTGCGTCCGGCGTGGATGATCCGCATCGGTCTGTTTATGTACGATCATCTGGGTAAACGCACCAGCCTGCCGGGTTCAACCGGTTTGCGTTTTGGCTCAGAATCGGTCCTTAAGCCTGAAATCGTGCGCGGTTTCGAATATTCCGACTGCTGGGTGGACGATGCGCGTCTGGTACTGGCTAACGCGCAGATGGTCGAGAAGAAAGGCGGCGAGGTGAAAACCCGCACCCGCGCCACCGCCGCACGCCGCGAAAACGGCCTGTGGATTGTGGAAGCGGAAGACGTGGATACCGGCGAGAAGTTTAGCTGGAAAGCGCGCGGCCTGGTGAATGCCACCGGCCCGTGGGTGAAACAGTTCTTCGACGACGGCATGCACCTGCCTTCACCGTACGGCATCCGCCTGATTAAGGGCAGCCACATCGTGGTGCCGCGCGTGCATACCCAGAAACAGGCTTATATCCTGCAAAATGAAGACAAGCGCATTGTGTTTGTGATCCCGTGGATGGACGAGTTCTCCATCATCGGCACCACCGACGTGGAGTACAAAGGCGATCCGAAAAACGTTGAGATCGACGAGAGTGAAGTCAGCTACCTGTTGAAAGTGTACAACGCGCACTTTAAGAAACAGCTGGCGCGCGATGACGTGGTCTGGACCTACTCCGGCGTGCGTCCGCTGTGTGATGACGAGTCTGACTCACCGCAGGCCATCACCCGTGACTATACGCTTGATATTCACGACGTTGACGGTCAGGCGCCTCTGCTCTCCGTGTTTGGCGGTAAGCTCACCACCTACCGTAAACTGGCGGAGCACGCGCTGGAGAAACTGGCGCCGTATTACAAAGGCATCGGCCCGGCGTGGACGAAAGGCGCCGTGCTGCCTGGCGGCGATATCGGCGATAACCGCGACGATTACGCCGCGAAGCTGCGTCGCCGCTTCCCGTTCATTACCGAAGGCATGGCGCGCCACTACGCCCGCACCTACGGCAGCAACACCGAACTGTTCCTCGGCGACGCGAAAGAGATTGCCGATCTGGGCGAGCATTTTGGCCATGAGCTATACGAAGCCGAGCTGCGCTACCTGGTGGAACACGAGTGGGTGCGCCGTCTGGACGATGCCATCTGGCGTCGTACTAAAGAAGGGATGTGGCTGAATGCCGAGCAGCAGTCTCGCGTGGCGCAGTGGCTGGCGCAACATGCGGGAAAGCGTGAATTGTCGCTGGCGTCGTAATTGAAAAAAAGCCGGGTGTCGGCTCCGCCTTACCCGGCCTACTCGATCCCGTAGGCCCGGTAAGCGCAGCGCCACCGGGCTTTGTTTTTACAACCGCACCGGATCAATATGCCAGATATTCTCGGCATACTCTTTGATGGTCCTGTCTGACGAGAAGTAGCCCATGTTGGCGATGTTATGCATCGCGGTGCTGGTCCACTTCTCCTGCTGACGGTACAGTTCGTCCACCTTATCCTGACAATCCACGTAGCTGCGGTAATCCGCCAGCACCTGATAGTGATCGCCAAAGTTAATCAGCGAGTCCACCAGGTCACGATAGCGTCCAGGCTCCTCAGGGTTAAACACTCCGGTGGCGATTTGCGTCAGCACCTGGCGTAACTCTTCATCCTCTTCATAATACTCACGCGGCGAGTAGCCCTGCTTGCGCAGCGCCTCCACCTCTTCCGCCGTATTCCCGAAGATAAAGATATTCTCCGCGCCCACATGCTCCAGCATTTCGACATTTGCGCCGTCCAGCGTGCCGATAGTCAGCGCGCCGTTCAGGGCAAACTTCATGTTGCTGGTGCCGGATGCTTCCGTCCCCGCCGTGGAAATCTGCTCAGAGAGATCCGCCGCCGGAATGATCAGCTGCGCCAGGCTCACGCTGTAGTTCGGGATAAACACTACCTTCAGCTTATCGCCAATGTCCGGATCGTGGTTCACCACCTTCGCCACATCGTTGATGAGATGAATGATGTGCTTCGCCATGTAATACGCGGAGGCCGCCTTACCGGCAAAGATTTTCACACGCGGCACCCACTCCGCCGTCGGGTCAGCCTTAATGCGGTTGTAGTGGGTAATGACGTGCAGGACATTCATCAGCTGACGCTTGTACTCGTGGATACGTTTGATCTGCACGTCGAACAGCGCTTTCGGGTTCGCCACCACGTTCAGATGCATCGCCAGCCAGACCGCCAGACGCTTCTTGTTCAGCAGCTTGGCTTCCCGTACCGCTTTGTTCACCGTCGGGAAATCGATGTGCTGCTCAAGCTCGCTCAGCTGGCTCAAATCGGTGCGCCAGGTGCGGCCAATGTTCTCATCCAGAACGTCGGAGAGCGGCTGGTTCGCCAGCGCCAGCCAGCGGCGCGGGGTGACGCCGTTGGTCACGTTGCAGAAACGCGTCGGGAAGATCTTCGCGAAGTCCGCAAACAGCGACTGCACCATCAGGTTCGAATGCAGCTCTGATACGCCGTTGACCTTGTGGCTGATCACCACCGCCAGCCAGGCCATGCGTACGCGACGCCCGTTGGATTCATCAATGATCGAGGCGCGGCTCAGCAGACCGGTATCGTTCGGGTACTGCTCCTGCAAGGTCTTGAGGAAGTAGTCATTGATCTCGAAGATGATTTGCAGATGGCGCGGCAGAATTTTGCCGAGCATATCCACCGGCCACGTCTCCAGCGCTTCACTCATCAGCGTATGGTTGGTGTACGAGAACACCTGGCAGGTTACTTCAAACGCGTCATCCCAGCTGAACTTATGCTCGTCAATCAGCAGGCGCATCAGCTCAGGGATCGACAGCACCGGATGGGTATCGTTGAGGTGAATAGCGGTTTTTTCCGCCAGATTCGCATAGGTTTTGTGCAGCTGATAGTGACGGCTAAGGATATCCTGAATCGTTGCCGAGACGAGGAAATACTCCTGACGCAGGCGCAGCTCGCGGCCTGAGTAGGTCGAGTCATCCGGATACAGGACGCGGGACACGTTCTCAGAGTGGTTTTTATCTTCCACCGCCGCGAAGTAGTCGCCCTGGTTGAATTTACCCAGGTTGATCTCGCTACTGGCCTGCGCGTTCCACAGGCGCAGCGTATTGGTCGCATCGGTGTCGTAGCCGGGGATGATCTGGTCGTAGGCCACGGCCAGGATCTCCTCGGTTTCCACCCAGCGGGATTTTTTACCTTCCTGCTGAATACGCCCGCCAAAACGCACCTTGTAGCGCGTGTTGTGGCGCTTGAACTCCCACGGGTTACCGTACTCCAGCCAGTAGTCCGGGGACTCTTTCTGACGGCCATCCACGATGTTCTGCTTGAACATGCCGTAGTCGTAGCGAATACCGTAGCCGCGCCCCGGCAGCGCCAGCGTCGCCAGTGAATCGAGGAAGCAGGCGGCAAGACGCCCGAGACCACCGTTACCCAGCCCCGGGTCGTTCTCTTCGTCAATCAGCTCTTCTAAATCCAGCCCCATCTCTTCCAGTGCGTTTTTGACGTCGTCATAAATCCCGAGCGATAACAGCGCATTGGAGAGGGTGCGACCAATCAGAAACTCCATCGACAGGTAATACACCTGTCGCGTCTCCTGCGAAAGCTGGGCGCGGTTGGAGCGCAGCCAGCGTTCGACCATACGGTCGCGCACCGCAAACAGCGTGGCGTTCAGCCACTCATGTTTGTTGGCAATAACGGGATCTTTCCCAATGGTAAACATCAGCTTATAGGCGATGGAGTGTTTCAACGCCTCAACGCTGAGCGTGGGGGAAGAGTAGCTAAATGGAGCATTCATATCAGTAACTTCGCCTCGTTACATCAAGCGTTGATAAAGGTCGCGGTAGGACTGCGCCGCAACGTGCCAGCCAAAGTCCATGGACATCGCCTGACGTTGTACGTAACGCCACAGGGATGGACGGGACCACAAGACGAAAGCACGCCGGATCGCCCGAAGCAGCGACCAGGCATTACTGTCCTCGAAAACAAACCCGCTGGCGATACCATCCGCCAGGTTTTCCAGGGAGCTGTCAGACACCGTATCCGCCAGCCCGCCCGTGCGGCGTACCAGCGGCAACGTGCCGTATTTCAGACCATAGAGCTGCGTCAGGCCGCAGGGCTCGAAACGGCTCGGCACCAGAATCACGTCCGCGCCGCCCATGATGCGGTGCGAGAACGCTTCGTGATAGCCAATCTGCACGCCCACCTGCCCCGGATGTTCCGCCGCGGCCGCAAGGAAACCTTCCTGCAATACCGGGTCGCCCGCGCCGAGCAGCGCCAGTTGCCCACCCTGCTCCAGTAATCCCGGCAGCGCTTCCAGCACCAGATCCAGCCCTTTCTGGCTGGTCAGGCGGCTGACCACCGCAAACAGCGGTACCTTGTCGTTGACCTTCAGCCCCATCGCAATCTGTAGCTGGCGCTTGTTCTCCGCTTTGTCCTCCACGGAGTCGCGACCATAGCGCGCCGCCAGCAGGAGGTCCGTTTCCGGATTCCAGATCTGTTCATCTACGCCGTTCAGAATGCCCGACAGACGACCTTCACGGTGGCGCTGTTGCAGCAGCCCTTCCATACCGTAACCGAACTCCGGCTGGGTAATTTCACGCGCGTAGGTTGGGCTGACCGCCGTGATATGGTCGGCGTAGTACAGACCCGCCTTCAGAAACGAAATCTGTCCGTTAAACTCCAGCCCGTGCATGTTAAAGAACGACCATGGCAGATCGATGTCATTCATATGATGCGCGTAATACATGCCCTGATACGCCAGGTTGTGCACCGTAAACACCGATTTGGCCGGGTGCCCCTTCGCCGCCAGATACGCAGGTGCCAGCCCCGCGTGCCAGTCGTGCGCGTGCACCACGTTCGGACGCCAGAACGGATCCAGCCCGACGGCCATCTCCGCCCCCACCCAGCCGAGCAGGGCAAAGCGCAGCACGTTATCGGTATAGGCGTACAGGTTGGTATCGTGATACGGGCTGCCGGGTCGATCGTATAAATGCGGGGCATCAATCAGGTAAATCCCTGTGCCATTGTAATGTCCAAACAGCAGGGTGATACGTCCCGCGAAGGTCTCGCGACGGGTAACAACCTTTGCATCGGGAATACCACGCCGGATATCCGGAAAAGCGGGCAACAACACGCGGGTATCCACCCCTCCGGCAATTTGCGCCGCCGGTAGTGCACCAAGAACATCCGCCAGTCCGCCCGTTTTTAACAACGGGAACATCTCAGAACATACGTGTAAAACCTGCATCATCGCTCCTGTTTGATTTGCAGCTTCCGCAACATTTCCCGTGTTACTAACACGATCCCCTCTTCCGAACGGTAGAAACGACGCGCATCTTCTTCCGCGTTTTCCCCAATCACCATCCCTTCGGGAATGACGCAGGCACGGTCGATAACGCAGCGACGCAGACGACATGAGCGCCCTACCCATACATCCGGCAGCAGGACTGCCGAATCGATATTACAGAATGAGTTTATACGCACGCGCGGGAACAGCACGGACTGCACCACCACCGAACCGGAGATAATGCACCCGCCAGAGACCAGCGAGTTGAGCGTCATACCATGGCTGCCGGAGCGGTCCTGGACGAACTTCGCCGGCGGCAGCGATTCCATATGGGTGCGAATCGGCCAGTTCTGGTCGTACATATCCAGCTCAGGCGTGACGGACGCAAGATCGAGGTTGGCTTTCCAGTACGCTTCCAGCGTTCCCACATCGCGCCAGTAAGGTTCCGCATTCGGATCGGACTGCACGCAGGACAGCGGGAAGGGGTGTGCATACGCCATGCCAGCTTTGGTAATTTTCGGGATGATGTCTTTACCGAAGTCGTGGCTGGAGTTTTCGTCTTTGTCGTCCTCTTCCAGCAGTTCATAAAGATAATCGGCATCAAAGACATAGATCCCCATGCTGGCGAGCGATTTGGTGTCGTCGCCCGGCATGGTTGGCGGGTTCGCCGGTTTTTCGACAAAGTCGATAATCTTGTCGTCGCCATCTACATGCATCACGCCAAACGCGGTTGCTTCCGCAACAGGCACCGGCAGGCACGCCACGGTGCAGCGCGCCCCTTTTTCGACGTGGTCGATCAGCATGTGGGAGTAATCTTGCTTGTAGATGTGGTCCCCGGCGAGGATAACGATGTATTCCGCGTTGTAGCGGCGAATGATGTCGAGGTTTTGGGTCACGGCATCCGCCGTGCCGCGGTACCAGTTCTCCCCGTGAACGCGCTGCTGCGCCGGGAGCAGATCGACAAACTCGTTCATCTCTTCGCTGAAGAATGACCAGCCGCGCTGAATGTGCTGCACCAGCGTGTGCGACTGATATTGGGTAATGACGCCAATACGGCGAATGCCTGAGTTCAGGCAGTTTGACAGTGCAAAATCGATAATACGGAACTTACCACCAAAGTGAACGGCCGGTTTAGCGCGCTTGATGGTCAAATCTTTCAGACGGGTACCACGCCCGCCCGCGAGTATCAGGGCAACTGTTTTTAATGGTAGCTGGCGCGCCAACATTAACGGATCGTTCTTCTCTAATCTAACCATGACTAACTCCTTTTTTATCATCTTTGGAATACGCACACTCCGTGCGCAGGCCCGTGCCAGACAGCCATAACAACCGGATTATCCGCTCCGGCAAAGGGAGGAATGGCTCGCCACTCCCCGTCAGGTAAAACAATCTCTGCGACGTCATCCGTCGCGTTCAGCGTCACCAGCCACGCATCCGAAAGCAGGATTTGCAGACAGGGTATGCCGTGTTGCCACTCTTGCGCGCTTAACGGTTGCGCGTCTTTATTCAGCCAGCGAACGTTGCCGTCGCCCTCTTCCCACCAGCGGTCGGCGGTGAGCGCGGGGATGCGCTGGCGAAGATGGATCAGCGCCGCGGTGAAATGGGTCAGCCCGCTGTTCGCTTCTCCCCAGTCGAGCCAGGTCAGGGTGTTGTCCTGGCAATAGGCGTTGTTGTTGCCGTGCTGGCTGTGGCCGTGCTCATCGCCCGCCAGCAGCATCGGCGTGCCCTGCGACAACAAAAGCGTCGTCAGCAGCGCATGAACGCTGGCGCGTCGCCGCTCGATCACATCCAGACTTCCGCCTAACCCTTCTATACCATGGTTAAAGCTATGGTTATTGTTAGTCCCATCGCGATTCTCCTCGCCGTTTGCCTCATTGTGTTTCTGATTGAAACAAACGCAGTCGCGCAGCGTAAAACCGTCGTGCGCCGTCACCACGTTAATGGTGGCCGACGGACGTTTGCCGTCACGCTTAAAGAGATCGCTGGAGCCGGCAAAGCGACTGGCAAACTCCCCCAGCGACAGATCGCGCGTCAGCCAGAAGCGGCGGACGGCATCGCGGAAGTGGTCGTTCCACTCGGCAAACAGCGGCGGGAAGTTCCCCACCTGATAACCGCCCTCGCCGATGTCCCAGGGCTCCGCAATCAGCTTCACCTTTGAAAGCACCGGGCAGTTTTTGATGGCCTCAAACAGCGGCGCCTGCTGGCTGAACGCCGGGGTGCGCCCCATCACTGGCGCCAGGTCGAAGCGAAAACCGTCCACGTGGAACGTCTCAACCCAGTATTTCAGGCACTCGTACGCGTAATGCGTAACGGCCGGATGACTGAGGTTGAGGGTGTTACCGCACCCGGTCCAGTTCTCGTAATCGCCGTCGTCCCTGATCCAATAATAGCTACGGTTATCGATTCCGCGCTGTGAGAGCGTCGGGCCGTCAAGATCGCTTTCCGCACTGTGGTTCAACACCACGTCCAGAATGACCTCGATACCCGCCGCGTGAAGCGCCTTCACCGCATCGCGAAACTCATCCCGCGCCTTCTCAGGATTCACCGCATAACGCGGATCGAGGGCGAACAACGCCAGCGGGTTGTAGCCCCAGTAGTTGCTTAACCCGAGACGCTGTAGCCGCGGCTCGCTGGCGAAATGCGCCACGGGCAACAGCTCCAGCGCGGTGATCCCTAAGTGCTTCAGGTACGCGACCATCGTCGGATGCCCAAGCGCTTTGTAGGTGCCGCGCATCTCTTTGGGAATTGACGGGTGCAGATACGTCAGCCCTTTAACGTGGGCTTCATAAATAACGGTGTTGCCCCAAGGCGTACGCGGCGGGGCATCGTCTTCCCAGTCGTAGAGATCGTGCACCACCACGCTTTTGGGCGCGACGGGCGCGCTGTCGCGGTGGTCAGGTTCGCCGTAGCCAACGTGGAACAGCGGGTCATCTTTAAACTCACCGTCCACCCGGTGCGCACAAGGGTCAATCAGCAGCTTCGCCGGGTTAAACCAGTGCCCCTGAGAGGGCTCCCAGGGGCCGTGTACGCGAAAACCGTAGTGCATCCCCGGCCGTCCTCCGGCCAGGTAGCCATGCCAGGTATCCCCCGTGCGCGCCGGTAAATCGTAACGGTGCTCGTTACCTTCCCCGTCAAACACACAGAGTTCCACCCGCTCCGCATGGGCGGAAAAGAGCGTGAAGTTCACCCCCTTTCCGTCAAAACTCGCCCCGAGCGGTTCGGGTTTACCTGCCGTAAGCTGCGTCATTCTCCCTCCCGCACCAGCCAGATTGTGCCAAGCGGCGGCAGCGTCAGGCTCAGGGAGTTCGGACGGCCATGGCTTTCAATGGCATCGCTCTGCACCAGCCCGCCGTTACCCGCATTGCTGCCGTGGTAGTGCATGGAGTCGGTATTGAGAATTTCGCGCCATTTGCCCGGCTGGTTAATGCCGAAGCGGTAGTGTTCACGCGGCACTGGCGTGAAGTTGCTGGCGACGATGATCTCGTTACCCGCCTTGTCGCGGCGCGCAAAGACAAACACCGAGCGCTCGTGGTCGTCCACCACCAGCCACTCAAAGCCGTACGGGTCGAAGTCCAGCTCGTGCAGCGCTTTGTGGTGGCGATAGGTCAGGTTCAGGTCACGGACCAGACGCTGTACGCCGTGGTGCCAGTTGTCCGCGCCTTCCAGCAGATGCCAGTCAAGGCTGGTATCGTGGTTCCATTCGCGCCCCTGCGCAAATTCGTTGCCCATAAACAGCAGCTTTTTGCCCGGGAAGGCGAACATCCAGCCGTAGTAGGCGCGCAGGTTGGCAAACTTCTGCCACGCGTCCCCCGGCATGCGGTCAAGAATGGATTTCTTGCCGTGCACCACTTCATCGTGCGACAGCGGCAGCATGAAGTTTTCGGTGTAGTTGTAGAGCAGCCCGAAAGTGAGCTTATCGTGGTGATACTGACGATAAACCGGGTCGAGCTTCATGTAGTCGAGCGTGTCGTGCATCCAGCCGAGGTTCCACTTGTACCAGAAGCCCAGTCCGCCCATTGACGGTGGACGGGAAACGCCCGGGAAGTCGGTGGACTCTTCCGCCATGGTCACGGCACCTTCCACCTGCTCCCCGATGATGCGGTTGGTGTTGCGCAGAAACTCAATCGCTTCGAGGTTTTCACGCCCGCCATACTCGTTCGGGATCCACTCACCCTCTTTGCGGCTGTAGTCGCGGTAAATCATCGACGCCACCGCATCGACGCGCAGGGCATCAATGCCGAAACGCTCGATCCAGTACAGCGCGTTCCCGACCAGGTAGTTCGATACTTCACGGCGACCGTAGTTGTAGATCAGCGTGTTCCAGTCCTGGTGATAGCCTTCGCGCGGGTCGCTGTGCTCGTAAAGCTTTGTGCCGTCGAACTCTGCCAGCGCAAAATCATCCGACGGGAAGTGGCCCGGCACCCAGTCGAGGATGACGTTCAGCCCGGCGGCGTGCGCGGCATCGATGAAATAGCGGAAGTCATCGCGCGTGCCGAAGCGGCGCGTAGGCGCATACAGCCCGGTTGGCTGATAGCCCCAGCTGCCGTCGAACGGGTGCTCGTTGATCGGCAGCAGCTCCAGGTGCGTAAAGCCCATCCATTTGGCGTACGGCACCAGCTGGTCCGCCAGCTCGCGATAGCTCAGCCAGAAGTTGTTATCGGTGTGGCGACGCCACGAGCCGAGATGCACTTCATAGACGGAGATCGGCGCATCAAAGCGGTTAGCCTGCTTGCGCTCTTCCGTCTGGACAACCTTCTCCGGCAGGCCGCAAATCAGCGAGGCGGTATTCGGGCGCAGTTCGGCCTCAAAGGCGTACGGGTCAGATTTAATGCGCAGCTTGCCGTTGGCATCGATCATCTCGAATTTGTAGAGCTGACCGTTGTGCGCGCCGGGGATAAACAGCTCCCAGATGCCGGTTTCCCGGCGCAGGCGCATGGGGTGACGACGACCGTCCCAGTAGTTGAACTGCCCGACAACGGAGACGCGCTGGGCGTTTGGCGCCCATACGGCAAAACGCGTGCCGGTGATACCGTCCATGGTATCCGCATGGGCACCCAGCGTTTCGTAAGGGCGTAAATGGGTCCCTTCGGACAGCAGCCAGGCGTCCATCTCTTTTAAAAGCGGGCCGAAGCTATAAGGATCGTCAATCAGGTTTTGCTGACCGTGCCAGATAACGGCAAGCTGATAACGAAAAGGATTTTTACGGCGGGGCATGACGCCCGAGAAGAAGCCACGCGAGTCGAGGCATTCCAGATTACCCACCTTGCGGCCGGTTTTGGGTTCGATAACCCACACTTCTGTTGCATCCGGTAACAGCGCACGAACTTCCAGTCCGGCCTCTGTACGGTGCATCCCTAGCACAGAAAAGGGGTCGGCAAAGTGACCCGCAATAAGCGCATTAATCACGTCTCTCGAAATACGATCGGACATGGTATTCATCCTGTTTTTTTATGTCGCCCTTTTTACGCGCTCCGGGACGACTTTTAATGTGACCTAAACGGTGCAGTTAATCCTCTCTGCTCCGCCCTACCCTCAGGTGAGAAATAAATCTTCCTTAAAGCATAGCCAACGTCGTGGGTCCTCCTGATAAAAAATAAGACATCTGCGTTTTACTCCATGTAGTACGCAAAAAAAGGGGGTGACAATCACCCCCCGTGTTTAACAAATTATTACGCCAGCTGGCGCAGCATGCGGCGCAGCGGCTCGGCGGCACCCCACAGAAGCTGGTCGCCAACGGTGAACGCGGAGAGGTACTCCGGCCCCATGTTCAGCTTGCGCAGGCGGCCAACCGGGGTGGTCAGCGTGCCGGTGACGGCTGCCGGGGTCAGTTCGCGCATGGTGATATCGCGATCGTTTGGCACCACTTTCGCCCACGGGTTATGCGCGGCCAGCAGCTCTTCCACGGTCGGAATAGACACATCTTTTTTCAGTTTAATGGTGAAGGCCTGGCTGTGGCAGCGCAGCGCGCCGATACGCACGCACAGACCGTCAACCGGAATGGTGTTCGCGGTGCCGAGGATTTTGTTGGTCTCAGCCTGGCCCTTCCACTCTTCGCGGGTCTGGCCGTTATCCAGCTGTTTGTCTATCCACGGGATCAGGCCGCCGGCCAGCGGTACGCCGAAGTTATCCACCGGCAGCTCGCCGCTGCGGGTGAGCTGAGTGACTTTACGCTCGATATCGAGGATCGCGGACGCCGGGTCTGCCAGCTCGGCAGCGACGCTCTGGTGCAACTGGCCCATCTGGGTCAGCAGCTCGCGCATATGACGCGCGCCACCGCCGGACGCCGCCTGGTAGGTCGCCACGGAGACCCACTCCACCAGATCCTGTGCGAACAGACCGCCGAGAGACATCAGCATCAGGCTGACGGTGCAGTTACCGCCAACAAAGGTTTTCACGCCGTTGTTCAGGCCGTCGGTGATGACGCCCTGGTTAACCGGGTCGAGAATAATGATGGCATCGTCTTTCATGCGAAGCGAAGAGGCCGCGTCAATCCAGTAGCCCTGCCAGCCGCTTTCACGCAGCTTCGGATAGATTTCGTTGGTATAATCGCCGCCCTGGCAGGTCACAATAATGTCGAGTGCCTTCAGCGCCTCCAGGTCGTAAGCATCCTGCAACGTGCCTGTGGTACCCCCAAAGGACGGTGCAGCCTGGCCGAGCTGGGAAGTGGAGAAGAAGACCGGGCGGATGGCGTCGAAATCGCGCTCTTCAACCATGCGTTGCATGAGTACAGAGCCGACCATACCGCGCCAGCCGATAAAACCAACGTTTTTCATAGCATTTTTTTCCTGCAAGGGGTGTGTGCTGATTGTGCAAGCCAGTATTGAACTGGGATATGCTTCACATTACAAAATGCTGCCAAAGTCGCAAGCGAAATTAATCGATGATTGCCCGGCAATCAGAAAAAGTGCTAATCATCGCAATGACCACAATAAGTATCAGGGATAATTTAAGATGAGTGAAATCATTTCCGCAGCGGTTTTATTGATCCTGATTATGGATCCGCTCGGTAATCTGCCGATCTTCATGTCGGTGCTGAAGCACACCGAGCCGAAGCGCCGTCGGGCGATCATGATCCGCGAGCTGCTCATCGCCCTGCTGGTGATGTTTATCTTCCTGTTCGCCGGTGAAAAAATTCTCGCTTTCCTGAACTTACGCGCCGAAACGGTCTCCATTTCCGGCGGGATCATTTTGTTCCTGATTGCCATTAAGATGATTTTCCCTAGCGCGGAGGGCAGCAGCAGCGGCCTGCCTGCGGGTGAAGAGCCGTTTATCGTGCCGCTGGCGATTCCGCTGGTCGCCGGGCCAACGATTCTGGCCACGCTGATGCTGCTGTCGCATCAGTATCCGAATCAGATGAGCCATCTGGTGATTGCCCTGCTGATCGCCTGGGGCGGGACATTTATTATCCTGTTGCAGTCGTCGCTATTCCTGCGCCTGCTGGGTGAGAAAGGGGTGAACGCGCTGGAGCGCCTGATGGGGCTGATTCTGGTAATGATGGCAACGCAGATGTTCCTGGACGGGATCCGAGCGTGGATGAAAGGATAGGTAAAAGCAAAACGGCGATCCTTGATTGCCGTTTTTAGTGTTTGCTCCCTCTCCCCGTGGGAGAGGGAGAAAACCGGGATCAGCTCAGCAGCGTAAACGCAATCATCCCGACAACCGCACCCGTCGTGCCGAGGATGGTTTCCATCAGCGTCCAGGTTTTCAGGGTTTGCGCTTCGGTTGCGCCGGTAAATTTACCGAACAGCCAGAAGCCTGCATCGTTCACGTGAGACACCACAATCGAACCACCCGCGATACAGATAGAGAGCGCCGCCATCTGCGCGCCGGAGTAGTTCAGCTGTTCAATCACCGGCATTACCAGACCCACGGCGGTTAAGCACGCCACGGTCGCGGAGCCCTGAATGATACGCACCGCCGCGGCCAGCACAAAGCAGGTGACCGCAATCGGCAGGCCCATTCCGGTCAGCGCTTCGCCCAGCGCCGGGCCAACGCCGGAATCCACCAGCACCTGCTTGAACACGCCGCCCGCCCCGATCACCAGCAGGATAATCCCCGCCGGTTGCAGCGCGGCACCACAGATCTCCATCACGCGGTCTTTCGGCATGCCCTGACGCATTGCCAGGCCGTAAATCGCGACCAGACACGCCACCAGAATCGCAGTGAACGGATGACCAATAAATTCGAACCATTCGTAAGCGGTTGACCCCACCGGCACAAAGCGTGCAGCGATGGTTTTCAGGCCCACCAGCACCAGCGGCAGCAGGATCAGCGACAGACTGAAGCCGAAGGACGGCATTTTACCCTCGCCCAGGTGCGGCTCGGTGATGTCGTCCGGAATGTGCAGCTCAACGTAACGGCTGATAAAGTTTCCCCACAGCGGACCGGCGATAATCATCCCCGGGATCGCCGCACACAGGCCAATCAGGATCATCCAGCCAAAGTCAGCATGCATCTGGGAGGCCAGCAGCATCGGCGCAGGCCCCGGCAGCAGGAACGCCGCCGCCGCCGCCACGCCCGCAAACAGCGGAATGACCAGCTTCACGAGGTTAGTACCGGTATGGCGCGCCATGGAGAATGCGACGCTTATCAGCAGCACAACGGCCACTTCAAAGAACAGCGGCAGTGCACAAATCAGCCCTGCCAGACCAATCGCGTAGTGCGCACGGCTGTGCCCGAAGGATTTCAGCATCTTGACCGCAATCTGATCGACCGCGCCCGTCTCGTGCAAAATCTTGCCAAACATCGCGCCCAGTGCCACCACAATGGCCAGGAAGCCGAGCGTGCCGCCCATCCCTTTTTCCATCGTCGCCGCGATTTTGTCGAGCGGCATGCCGGAAAAGAGACCAGCACCAATAGAAACCACCATCAAAGCAACGAAGGCGTGCATACGTGCCTTCATCACTAAAAACAGCAGCAGCAATACGGAACCCACTGCTGTCAAAACTAGCGTTAATGTACTCAAAACTTACTGCCTTTTATTAATAACCTCGATGGTGCTGGCAACAACACCTTCCAGCGGCTGATCGATATCAACCACTAAGACATCCTGCTCGTCAGCACCCGGCTCCTGCAACGCTTCGAACTGCGTTACCAGCATCTGGGTTTTGAAGAAGTGGCCTTTACGCGCCTTCAGGCGGCTTTCAATCACCCCGAAATCGCCTTTCAGGTAGATGAAAGAGAGGTTCGGGTTGCCGTCGCGCAGCAGGTCGCGATAGGTTTTTTTCAGCGCGGAACAGACGATCAGGGAGACTTTATTGGTGCGCTGCATCGCGAACGCGGCGTCATTCAGCGCCTGCAACCACGGTTTGCGGTCGTCGTCGTTCAGCGGCTCGCCGGAAGCCATTTTCATGATGTTGCTACGCGGATGGAGGAAGTCACCATCAAGAAACGCAGCCTGGAGTTGATGCGCCACTTCGCTCGCCACGGCAGATTTACCGCTACCGGACACGCCCATCAGGACGTAAACGTGGTGATCGTGATTAGTCGTGCTCAAAGGGTGTCCCTCAGTCAATTGTTACGGGTAACAGTTATCGGTAACATTGTCCTGCCGGGGCATAAGAGAAGCAATATCCAAACGTGCGCGAAGTGAATAAGTGTGAGCTACTTCAAATTTGTCGGATTAAATAGATCCACCCGGTGACAAGGTGAAACCTAAATCTAACATTTTAGGGGTAACTGCCTCACCACGAATGCGCGCCAGCAGGCGTTCTGCACCAATGCGGCCCATGCGTTCACGCGGGGTCAGGACGCTCGCCAGACGCGGCTCCATCACCTGGCCAATGTCGTGGCCGTGGAAACCGGCAATCGCCATATCATCCGGGATTTTTAAACCCAGACGCTGGCACTCAAACGCCGCGCCGACCGCAAGGTCATCGTTGGTACAGAAAATACCGTCCAGTTGCGGATACTCGCGTCGCGCCTGACGCATCAGCTCAATACCCGACGTGTAAGAAGAAGATTGCTCCACCATCACGCTGTACGGGGTTAAACCGGCGTCGAGCATCGCCTGCTCGTATCCCTTCTGTTTGATGATAGTACGTTCATCCAGACGCGCACCCAGATAGGCCACATGGCGATGACCGCGGGCGATGATCGCCGCCGTCATCTGACGCGCCGCTTCAAAGTTATCGAACCCCACGGCGATGTCGAGGCACGGCGACTGGCTGTCCATCAGCTCCACCACTGGAATGCCTGCCACTTCAATCATTTTCAGCGTGCGCGGGGTGTGAGTACGTTCCGTTAAAATCAGGCCGTCGATGTTCCAGGAAAGCATCGATTCAAGACGTTCCTCTTCCAGTTCCGGCTTGTACCCGTAGTGGGCGAGCATGGTCTGATAGCCAAACGCATCGGTGACGCTTTCGATGCCACGCAGCACTTCGGCGAATACCTGGTTGGTTAAGGAAGGAAGCAGGACGCCCACCGCACGGCTGGTCGCATTGGAGAGAATATCGGGCGCGCGGTTGGGGATATAACCCAGTTCATCAAGGGCGGCGGCAATCTTGCCACGCAACGCCACGGAAACCTGTTCCGGGTTACGTAAAAAACGGCTGACCGTCATTTTGGTCACACCGACGCGATCGGCGACATCCTGAAGTACGGGGCGTTTCTTTTTCATCGTCCTGAGAAATCTTGAAGTGAGAGATTTGCTCAGTTTATCACGGACAAAGCTCAACCTTCCCCGTTTAAAGGGAAGGTTGAGAAATTATTTAGACCGGCGGCAGGTCAAACAGCAGAATTTCACTTTCGCTGTCGGCATGCACGGAGAGCGCCTGCTCATCCCAGACGGCCAGACCATCGGCGGTTGTCGCTTTGGTGCCATTGATGGACACCTCCCCTTTCACCACCTGGATCCACACGCGGCGGTTGGCGGCGATCTGGTGCACAGACTGTTCATCTTTCGCCAGCGCCCAGCGGTACAGCTCCATATCCTGATGCACTTTCAGGGAACCTTCACGCGCATCCGGCGAGAGCACCAGCTGTTTGCCCTGTTTCGCGTCGAAGCGGCGCTGCTCGTAGCGTGGCGTGATGCCGGTCTCTTCTGGAATGATCCAGATTTGATACAGGTGCAGTTTTTCCGTTTTGCTCGGGTTGTACTCAGAGTGACGCACCCCGGTCCCCGCGCTCATAATCTGGAACTCGCCCGCCGGAACCTGCTCTTTGTTGCCCATGCTGTCCTGGTGCTCAACCGCCCCTTCCAGCACATAGGTCAGGATTTCCATGTCTTTGTGCGGGTGGGTACCGAAGCCCTGGCCTGCATCAATCACGTCGTCGTTAATGACGCGCAGTGCGGAGAAGCCCATGAAGTTCGGGTCGTAGTAGTCGGCAAACGAGAATGAATGCCATGAGTCCAGCCAGCCATGATTCGCGTGACCACGTTCGTTTGCTTTGCGTAAGTAGATCATTGTTTTCACCCTCAGTTCGTTTCGATGGAGTAAGTGTGGACGCGAACGCCCTGGGATCATAGAGGGTGAAAATTGACTCCTCTGTTCAAAAATTGTGAACAAGCGCAGAGGAGCCGTTTTTGCTTATTTCGCGAGGGTTATCGTGGCAGGAGAAGCCTGTTCGAAGGCCCGTTCGAGGATTTCCAGGTTGGTCAGAACGTCAGATTCCTTGACGTAATTCGCCGTGCCGTTTGTGAGGGTCTCAAACAGCGCATCATAGACGCGTCCATAGTCGCCCGTTTCCGGCTTCAGCTCTTCCCTGACCGTCACGCCCTCGTCGTTCACGTACTCCAGCACGCCCACGGAATCATCTGCCGCAAAGCCCGGTTCACCCGGCATGATATTGGCCTTCAGGCTGGTCTCCTGCTGGTCAATGCCGTACTTGATAAAGGAGCCTTTCTTGCCGTGAACGATAAATTTCGGGTAGTCGATTTTCACCAGGTGGCTGGTTTTCACGATGGCTTTGAGATCGCCGTAGAACAGCTGTGCTTCAAAGGTATCGTCCGGGTTGGCCTTATTGCGCAGGCTGCGGATGTCATACGCCACGTGGTCCGGGCGGCCAAACAGAGAAATAATCTGGTCCATGGTGTGCACGCCCAGACCATAGAACGACCCGTCCTGCGGCAGTCCGGGCTGGGTTTCCGCCACCGGGCGGTAGTAATCGAAGTGGCTTTCGATTTCCACGATCTCGCCGAGTTTGCCGCTCTCAATCGCCTTTTTCGCCGTCAGGAAGCAGCTGTCAAAGCGTCGGTTCTGGTACGGCGTGACGGTCAGGCCTTTGCTTTTCGCCAGCGCAAAGAGTTCCTTCGCTTCGGCGATGGTCGGGGTGAACGGCTTTTCTACCAGCACGTTTTTGCCCGCTTCCAGCGCGCGTTTCGCGTAGTCAAAGTGGCTGTCGGCGTGGGTACAGACCACCACCAGCTTCACCTGCGGATCATTTAACACTTCATCAAGATCGCTGGTGAAATGAATATGGGAATACTGCGGAGACTGTTCTTCCGGCTTCGCGCTGCGGCGGTAGATATGAGCGACGTGCCAGGTCTCTTTACGGTTGAGAACATACGGAAGGTGGTAACGCGTGGTGCTTTTGCCAAATCCAATAAATGCGCAGTGTAGTGTCATGGCTCAGTCCTTTTTCGAAGGTTGCTGAGTCTAACCATAACAAAAAAAAAGCCAGCTAAAAGCTGGCTAAAGTAATACTGGAAGCAATGTGAGCAATGTCGTGCTTTCAGGTTCCCGTAGGAGGTCTTCCTGAACGCAGAGCAATAATAATCATTCTCATTCGCACTTGTCCAACACTTTTTGCAAAAAATAGCGATTGACTCAACTTTTAAAGTCACTGATGTTGGAGGGGACTTTTAACTGACTGAGGAACAAGGAATGAGTGAGATAGTGATACGCCACGCTGAACCGAAAGATTACGACGCCATTCGTCAGATCCACGCCCAGCCGGAGGTGTACCACAACACGCTACAGGTTCCTCATCCTTCAATGGAAATGTGGCAAATGCGGCTAGGCGAACAGCCGGGCATTAAACAGCTGGTTGCCTGCATTGATGATATCGTGGTCGGCCACCTCACCATTGATGTCGCCCAGCGACCACGCCGCAGCCACGTTGCCGATTTCGGTATATGCGTTGGCGCAGAGTGGCATAACCGCGGCGTGGCCAGCGCGCTGATTCGCACCATGATCGATATGTGCGACAACTGGCTGCGCGTCGACCGCATCGAGTTAACGGTGTTTGTGGATAACGAACCGGCAATCGCGGTGTACAAAAAGCACGGGTTTGAGATTGAAGGCACCGGCAGGCGCTATGCCCTGCGCAACGGCGAGTATGTGGATGCGTATTATATGGCGAGGATGAAGTAATGAGTTGCCGGGTGGCGGCTTCGCCTTACCCGGCCTACGTCCGTGCCGTTGTAGGCCCGGTAAGCGCAGCGCCACCGGGCAACAAAATCAATACCCCGCCGTTAAATCATCCACCGAACGCGGGTCCGACGCGCCAAACAGCGCGCCATCCGGTCCGACCATAATGCTCTGGGTGCTGCCCATCGCCTCCTTCACCGCCACGTTCTGCCCGCGCTGCTCAAGCAGCTTGAGGGTGTCCGGGCTAAAGCCCTTCTCCACGCGCAACTCGTCCGGCAGCCACTGGTGATGGAAACGCGGCGCATTGGTCGCTTCGGCGACGTTCATCCCAAAGTCGATGCTGTTCACCACCATTTGCAGTACGGTGGTGATAATCCGGCTCCCGCCAGGGCTGCCGGTCACCAGCCAGGTTTTGCCGTCTTTCACCACAATGGTGGGCGACATGGATGATAGCGGGCGCTTCTTCGGCCCTACCGCATTCGCATCGCCGCCGACCAGGCCGTAGACATTCGGCACGCCCGGCTTGGCAGAGAAATCATCCATCTCGTTGTTCAGCAAAATACCGCTATTGCCCGCCACAATCCCGGTACCGAAGGTGGTGTTAAGCGTGTAGGTCACCGCCACCGCGTTTCCTTCTTTGTCCACGACCGAGAAGTGGGTAGTCTGGTTACTTTCATACGGCGCCAGCTTGCCCGGGCGGATCTCGCTCGACGGCTTAGCCTTGTTGATGTCGATCTGATCGGCAATGGATTTGGCGTACGCCTTGTTGGTCAGCGCATGCCACGGCACCTTTACGAAGTCCGGGTCGCCGAGGTATTCCGAGCGGTCAGCGTAGGCGCGCTTTTCCGCCTCGGCCATCACCTGCATGGCATCGGCGCTACCGAAGCCATACTTGTGCATATCGAAGTTTTCCAGAATATTGAGGATCTGCACGATGTGAATGCCCCCGGAAGACGGCGGCGGCATGGAGAAGACCTCGTAGCCGCGATAGGTGCCACTAATCGGCTCGCGCTCCACCGCCTTATATTCCGCCAGATCCGCTTTGGTGATCAGCCCGCCGTTCTTCTGCATCTCATCCGCAATCTGATCGGCAATCGGCCCCTTATAGAAGGCATCCGGACCGTTTTCGGCAATCAGTTCGAGACTTTTTGCGAGGTTCTTCTGCACCAGCTTATCGCCCTTCTTCAGCGGCTCGCCGTCTTTCCAGAAGATAGCCTTGCTGTTCTCATGATTGGGAATAACTTCGCTGCCGTAGGTTTTGAGGTCGTCCGCCAGCGCGTCGTTGACGACGAAGCCGTCGCGCGCCAGCCTGATGGCAGGCTGCACCACTTTATTCAGCGGCAGCGTGCCGTATTTTTCCAGCGCCAGCGAGAACCCCGCAACGGTGCCCGGCGTGCCGGAGGCAAGGTGCGAGGTCAGGGATTTTTTACTGTCCGGATTGCCCTGATCGTCGAGGAACATATCGCGGGAGGCCTGGTTCGGCGCCATCTCACGGAAGTCGATGGCCGTGGTTTTACCGTCTTTGGTGCGCAGCATCATAAACCCGCCGCCGCCCAGGTTCCCCGCCTGTGGATGCGTCACCGCCAGCGCATATCCCACCGCGACCGCCGCATCCACCGCGTTACCGCCCTGTTTAAGAATATCGACGCCCACCTGCGTTGCCAGCGCGTCAACCGAGGCCACCATGCCGTGCGTCGCCCGCACGGGGTGAAAAACATCCTCCTCCACGCCGTAAGAGACCGGTGGAGCGGCGGGCGGGTTGGCCGCCACGGTAAATGTGCCGCCTGCCATCAGCGCAGCGATGGCGACCCAGCGCAAAAAGGTTGGTTTCATCATTATTGTTCTCCAGGTGAAGGGGCCCATATTCCCCGCTTAAGCCTGGTTCACAACTCTTAAAAAATCATCGTTATGCCGGAATGAGGGTAAACTTAAGAGAAGCCTCAAAGGAGGAGATAACCATGAAACGATTACTGATCCTGACCGCGCTGCTTCCGTTCGCCGCGCTCGCACAGCCAATCAACACCCTGAACAACCCGAACCAGCCGGGCTACGTCATTCCGAGCCAGCAGCGTATGCAGACGGAGATGATGAGCCAGCAACAGCAGCAGAAAGGGATGCTCAATCAGCAGTTAAAGACGCAGACCCAGGTGCAGCAGCAGCACCTGCAAAACCAGATGAATACCAACACCCAGCGCGTACAGCAGGGCCAGATGCTTGAACAGCCGCTGCCTAATGCAAACGGTGGGATGTTAGGAGGCGGAGTATCGCAAAGCAGCGGTCAGCAGCACATGCTGCCGACCCAGCAGAACGGCAGTATGCTTAATAAATAAAGTTCGGCCCGATCTGGTCAATCGCATCGGTACAGATGCTGTCCACGCCCCAGCGCAGCAGCTCGGCTGCACGCTGGGGTTTGTTGACGGTATACACCAGGATATGCAGACCGGCCTCCTTCAACAGCGTCACGCGCGCTTCATCCAGCAGCTTATGGTTGAGGTGGATCGACACGCAGCCTAAGCGGGTCGTCAGCGCGCGCCAGTCTTCTCGCCACGCATCCAGCAGCAGCCCGCGCGGCAACTCCGGAACGGCGGCCTGTGCGGCTTCCAGCGCGTCGATATCAAACGACGACAGCAGCGGCGCGGTCATCCCTTCCCACAGCTCACGCGCGGCAATGGCAATCACTTTACCCGTCAGCGGCCCGGTGCCGGTGGTCGGTTTGATTTCAATATTGGCCATCATGCCGTGTTGACGACAGCGGTCCGCCACTTCCGCCAGCAGCGGCAGCGGTTCGCCTTTGAATTCGCCGCTGAACCAGCTTCCGGCGTCCACCTTCAGCAGGTCACGCCACGGCAGTTCACCCGCCACGCCCCAGCCGTTGCTGGTGCGTTCGAGGTTGTCGTCGTGCAGCAGGAAAATTTCGCCGTCCTTCGATAGCTTGGCGTCGAACTCGATCATCGTGTGGCCGTAGCGTGCGCCAACGTCAATTGCCGCCAGGGTGTTTTCCGGCGCCAGTTTACCGCCACCACGGTGGGCGACGATGTGGGGGTAAGGCCAGTTGCTCATACTCGTTGTCCTGTTTCACCGTCAAATAAGTGCAGGTGATTTTCCGGCATATGCAGCCACAGCGTGCTGCCTGCTTTCGGGCGCTCCTGATGCGGCAGACGCACTACCAGCTTTTGCTCGCCCCAGCGTCCGTGCGCCAAGTTGTCTGCGCCCAGCATCTCCAGCGTGTCCATCACCAGCGGCACGCCGCCGTCCGCCTGAGACGTCAAACCAATATGCTCGGGGCGGATACCAAGCGTCATCTTACGCCCGGCGTAGCCACGATAGTACCAGTTGATCGGCAACGCCATCCCGCTTTCCAGCTCGAAGTGGGTTCCCGCCGCATTGATCCGCCCGTCCAGCAGGTTCATCGCCGGGCTGCCGATAAAGCTCGCCACAAAACGGCTGGCCGGTTTCTCGTAGACTTCCACTGGGGTGCCAATCTGCTCGGCGATGCCTTTGTTCATCACCATCACGCGCTGGGCGAGGGTCATGGCTTCAACCTGATCGTGGGTCACATAGAGGGACGTGGTTCCCAGCCGCCGATGCAGCTGCTGTAGCTCAAGACGCATCTGCACGCGCAGTTTGGCGTCGAGGTTTGACAGCGGTTCGTCGAACAGAAATACCGCCGGATCGCGCACGATGGCGCGCCCCATCGCCACGCGCTGGCGCTGGCCGCCGGAGAGCTCGCGCGGGCGACGCTTGAGCAGGCCGTCCAGCTCCAGAATGCGCGCGGCCTCTTTCACGCGCTCCTCGATATGGCCTTTGCCCATACCGCGAATTTTCAGCCCCCAGGCCATGTTCTCTTCCACGCTCATGTGCGGATAGAGGGCGTAGTTCTGGAATACCATCGCGATGCCGCGATCTTTGGGTTCCATCTCGGTAACGCGCTGGCGGTCAATCCAGATATCCCCGGACGTCACACGCTCCAGCCCGGCCACCATACGCAGCAGGGTGGATTTTCCGCAGCCGGACGGGCCGACCATCACGATAAATTCCCCGTCCGCCACGTCGAGCGTCAGCGGCTGAATGACCTGGGTTTTGCCGTCCCAGCTTTTGGTTACTGCCTGTAATTTTAAACCTGCCATCTTATTTCTCGCTATCGACCAGGCCGCGGACAAACGCGCGCTGCATGGCTAAAACAATGACTACGGGTGGGATAAGGGTGAGCAGCATCGCCGCCATCACCTGGTTCCAGAGGGTGGTGCCTTCGCCGGTGGCGATCATGCCTTTGATGCCTGCCACGGCGGTGCCGAGGTTGACGTCCTGAACAATCAGCAGCGGCCACAGATACTGGTTCCAGCCGTAGATAAAGGTGATCACAAACAGCGCCGCGAGATTGGTTTTCGACAGCGGCAGCACGATGTCGCGGAAGAAGCGCATCGGCGAGGCCCCGTCGATGCGCGCGGCTTCAATCAGCTCATCCGGCAGGGTCATAAAGAACTGGCGGAACAGGAAGGTGGCGGTCGCCGAGGCCATCAGCGGCAGGGTTAAGCCCGCGTAGCTGTCGAGCATCTTCAGGTTGGCGCTCACCTCCACCGTCGGGAAGATACGCACCTCCACCGGCAGCATCAGGGTGATGAAAATCATCCAGAAAAACAGGTTACGCAACGGAAAGCGGAACCAGACGATGGCGAAGGCCGAAAGCATCGACACGGTGATTTTGCCGACGGTGATGCCGAACGCCATGATGAAACTGTTGAGCATCATCAGCCAGAACGGCGCGCTGTTAGCGCCCACGCCCTGCGTCCAGATAGTCTTCATGTTCTCGAACAGATGCGTGCCTGGGATCAGCGTCATCGGCGTGTCGAACACCGCTTTGGTGTCCAGCGTGGCGGCGACGAAGGCCACGTACAGTGGGAACAGGATGACGAGGATGCCCAGGATTAGCAGGGTATGGCTGAAAATCGTCAGCCCGCGACGGTTCTCAATCATTGGTAGCGCACCTTACTTTCGACATAGCGGAACTGCACCACCGTGAGGATGATGACGAGGAACATCAGCACGACCGACTGTGCAGCAGAGGCTGAGAGATCAAGCCCGGCAAAGCCCTCGCGGTAGATCTTGTAAATCAGCGTGGTGGTTGCCTGCACCGGGCCGCCCGCGGTGGCGGCGTCGATCACCGGGAAGGTGTCGAAGAAGGCGTACACCAGGTTCACCACCAGCAGGAAGAAACTCACCGGGGCGATCAGCGGCAGCGACAGCCGGAAGAAGCGGCGCACCGGCCCTGCGCCGTCAATCGCGGCAGCCTCCACCAGCGAACGCGGGATAGACTGTAGCGCGGCAAAGAAAAACAGGAAGTTATAGCTGATCTGCTTCCACACCGAGGCGAACACCACCAGGAACATCGCCTGACCGCTGTTCTGGGCGTGGTTCCAGTCGTAGCCAAATTCGCCCAGGAAGTGGGTAATCAGCCCGCGCCCTGGGTTAAACAGGAAGATCCACAGCACGGCGGCCACGGCGGGAGCCACGGCGTAGGGCAGCAGCATCAGGGTCTGGTACAGACGACTGCCGCGCACCACGTAGTCCACCAGCGCAGCGAAGAACAGCGAGGCGACAAGGCCGCTGACGGTGACCAGCGCGCTGAATTTGATCGTCGTCCAGAAGGAATCCAGGTAGTAGCTGTCGTGGAACAGCGCGGTAAAGTTGTCCAGCCCGACAAACTGGCTGGAAAGCCCGAACGGATCGACGCTTTGTACCGAGTACCACAGCGCTTCGCCCGCAGGCCAGATAAAGAAGATGACGGTGATGACCAGCTGCGGCGCGACCAGCAGATACGGCAGCCAGCGGGAACGGAACACCGGACGGGATGATGACATAGGTTAGCTCAGGTTGGTTTCCCCTCACCCCGTCCCTCTCCCAAAGGGAGAGGGTTAGTGAGGGCAAAAAGATTAAGACTTCGTCGACTGCTCAAAGCGGCGCAGCAGCTGATTCCCGCGCTCTACCGCGGAATCCAGCGCCTGCTGTGGCGTTTTCTTCCCGGTCCAGACGCTTTCCAGCTCTTCATCGACGATGGTGCGGATCTGCGGCATGTTGCCCAGACGCAGGCCTTTGGTGAACGGCAACGGCGGCTTGTTCAGCATCTGACGCGTCGCGATATCCGCGCCCGGGTTCTTGCTGTAGAAGCCCTGCTCGCGGGTCAGGTCGTACGCGGCTTTGGTGATCGGCAGGTAGCCGGTCTTCTGGTGCCACTCGGCGGCGTTTTCCGGCTTCGCCAGGAAGTCGAGGAACTCGGCCACGCCTTTGTAGGTGCCGTTGTCTTTACCCTGCATCACCCACAGGCTCGCCCCGCCGATGATGGCATTCTGCGGCGCGCCTTTGACGTCAGCGTCGTACGGCATCATGCCCACGCCGTAATTGAATTTGGCGTAGTGACGGATGTCTGCCAGCGAGCCAGATGAGGCGGTGGTAATGGCGCAATCGCCGTTGTAGAACTTCTCGGTGGATTCGTCTTTACGCCCGAAGTAGCTGAAGTCGCCCTTCTTATTGAGTGCTTCCAGCAGCGCGATGTGCTTCACCTGCTCCGGCTTGTTGAACTCCAGCACCGCGTCGGTACCGTCGAAGCCGTTGTTTTTGGTGGCAACCGGCAGGCCGTGCCAGGCGCTGAAGTTTTCAATCTGGATCCAGCCCTGCCAGCCGCTGGCGTAGCCGCACTTCATCCCCGCCGCTTTCAGCTTCGCGGTGTATTCGGCCAGGTCCTGCCAGGTTTTTGGCGGCTGCTCCGGATCTAAACCGGCTTTCTTGAAGGCGTCTTTGTTGTAGTACAGCACCGGCGTGGAGCTGTTAAACGGCTGGGACAGCAGATGCCCGCTTTTGGAATCCGTATAGTATCCCGCCACGGTTGGCACAAACTGGGACTCGTCAAAGTTAATGCCCGCCTCTTTGAACACCTCGTACACCGGCTTGATGGCTTTGGAGGCCATCATGGTCGCGGTGCCCACTTCATAAACCTGTAACAGCGCAGGCGCGTTACCGGTACGGAAGGCGGCGATGCCCGCGCTCAGGCTCTGCTCGTAGTTGCCTTTGTACACCGGCACAATTTTGTAATCCGGGTGGGTGTCGTTGAAACGTTGCGCCAGGGAGTCAACCTCTTTACCCAACTCCCCTTCCATGGAATGCCAGAACGGAATGGTCGTCACAGCCATTGCGTTCGTCGCAAAAGCCAGACCCAGTGCCAGACCCAAAGCTGTGTGTCGTAACGATGTCATTGTCATCTCTCTTATTGTGCCGGATGCGCGATATCACGCGTTTTATGCTCGCGAGGTAACATGACATGCTCGAATGACAGAAAAATAACTGTTTGTTTACAGACAGGTTACAGCCAGGCGTCAGAGGGATGATGGTTGTGTGAAGGGGTTTAGATGTTGGGTGCGGTCTGGTGCCCTCACCCCGGCCCTCTCCCACAGGGTGAGGGAGAAAACACTAAAAAAGGCAACTTGCGTTGCCTTTTTGCTTTTACCTATCCGCCCAGGTACGCGCTCCGCACCGCTTCGTTCGCCAGCAGCGCATCGCCGGTATCGGAGAGCACCACGCGCCCGTTCTCCAGCACATAGCCGCGGTCAGCGAGCTTCAGCGCCTGGTTGGCGTTCTGTTCGACGAGGAAGATGGTCATCCCCTCTTTGCGCAGCTGCTCAATGGTGTCGAAAATCTGCTGGATGATGATTGGCGCAAGACCGAGCGACGGTTCATCCAGCAACAGCAGACGCGGCTGGCTCATCAGCGCGCGGCCAATCGCCAGCATCTGTTGCTCGCCGCCGGACATGGTGCCCGCGCGCTGAATACGACGCTCCCACAGGCGCGGGAAGAGTTCGTACACCCACTTGATGCGGGTCTGGTATTCATCCCGGTGGGCGAAGAAACCGCCCATCGCCAGATTCTCTTCCACCGTCATGCGGGAGAATACGCGACGCCCTTCCGGGACAATCGCCACCGCTTCACGCATGATTCTGGCGGTCTGCCAGTCGGTGATGTCTTTACCATCAAACACAATCCGCCCGCTGGTGGCGCGCGGGTCGCCGCACAGGGTGCCGAGCAGCGTGGTTTTGCCCGCGCCGTTAGCCCCAATCAGGGTGACGATTTCGCCCTGATTAATATGCAGGCTGACATCGTGCAGCGCCTGAATTTTGCCGTAGTGCGCGTTGACCTTGTCGAACGTTAACATCGCTTTTTCCATCTTATGCCTCACCAAGGTATGCGCGGATCACGTCCGGGTTGTTGCGGATCTCTTCCGGCGTGCCGTTTGCCAGCGGCGTGCCCTGGTTTACCACGTAGATACGGTCCGAAATGCCCATCACCAGCTTCATGTCATGCTCAATCAGCAGGATGGTGGTGTCGTGATGGTCGCGCAGCTCGGCAATCAGCTCGTCCAGCTCTTTGGTCTCTTTCGGATTGAGACCTGCCGCTGGTTCGTCGAGCATCAGGATCTCCGGCTGCGTCACCATGCAGCGCACAATCTCCAGGCGACGCTGATCCCCGTAAGCGAGGTTGCTCGCCTGACGGTTGGCGTGCTGGAGCAGGCCGATACGGTCGAGCCAGGTCGCGGCGCGATCGAGCGCCTCTTCCTGCGTGCGGCGGAAGGCCGGGGTTTTCAGCAGGCCGGAGAAGAGGCCGGTTTTCAGCTGCTGATGTTGCGCCACCAGCAGGTTCTCAATCACCGTCATCTCGCGGAACAGACGCACGTGCTGGAAGGTACGCACCACGCCCATGCGGGCAATCTGCTGGCCCGGCAGCCCTTCAAGATGCTGATCGCGCAGCATGATGGTGCCGCCCGTCGGCTTGTAGAAGCCGGTCAGGCAGTTGAAGACCGTGGTTTTTCCCGCGCCGTTCGGGCCAATCAGGGAGACAATCTCTTTCTTGTGCAGATCCAGATTCACATTGTTGACCGCCAGCAGGCCGCCAAAACGCATCATCAGGCCGTTAACGGATAATAAAGGCTTCATGCCTGCTCTCCTTTCGCCTGTGTGCGTTTCAGCTTCAGCTGTGGACGGGTCATCGGCAGGAGACCCTGCGGACGCCAGATCATCATCAGCACCATCAAACCACCCAGCATTAACATGCTGTATTCGTTAAAGTCGCGCATCAGCTCGCGGGAGACCACCAGCAGGATAGCCGCGAGGATCACGGCGAACTGCGAGCCCATTCCGCCGAGCACCACAATCGCCAGCACGAAGGCCGATTCGGCAAAGGTGAACGATTCCGGGCTGACGAAGCCCTGACGCGCGGCAAACAGCGTTCCGGCGAAACCGGCAAACGCGGCGCTGATGGTAAATGCGGTCAGCTTGATGCGGGTCGGGTTCAGGCCCAGGGAGCGGCAGGCGATCTCATCTTCGCGCAGCGCTTCCCACGCGCGACCCAGCGGCATGCGCAGCAGACGGTTGATCACAAACAGCGTAATCACCACCAGCAGCAGCGCCACCAGATAGAGCCAGATCACGCGGTCGGACGGATCGTATTTGATGCCAAAGAAGTTGCTGAAGGTATCCCAGCCGCCTTCGCGGGCGGTACGGCTGAACTCCAGGCCGAAGAAGGTCGGTTTCGGGATCTGGCTGATGCCGTTCGGACCGCCGGTCACCTCGGTATTGTTGAGCAGCAGGATACGGACGATTTCGCCGAAGCCTAAGGTCACAATCGCCAGGTAGTCACCGCGCAGGCGCAGCACCGGGAAGCCGAGCAGGAAGCCCGCCGCGGCAGAGACCAGCCCCGCCAGCGGCAGACAGGTCCAGAAGCCGAGGCCGTAATAGTGGTTCAGCAGCGCGAAGGTGTACGCGCCGATGGCGTAGAACCCGCCGTAGCCCAGCACCAGCAGGCCAGACAGCCCCACCACCACGTTCAGACCCAGCCCCAGAATCACGTAGATCATGGTCAGGGTGGCAATATCCACCGTCCCGCGCGATACCATAAACGGCCACGCCACGGCAGCCACCAGCAGCGCCACAAGGAACAGCTTCTGTTTCACGGTTGTACCGTCGATCGCCGGCAGGACGAATTTCGGCCCGGAGACGTTTTTCAGCGTCTTCTGGAACAGCGGACGCAGCAGCTGGAACAGGAACACCACAGCGGTGCCGATAAACACCCACTGCCAGCGGATGTCGGGGGCGGTATCCACCACCAGCTTCGTGCCGTCCAGCCCTAACTGGACGCCCATAAAGACGCCCGCCAGGACGAAGAACATGGCGGCAGAGAGCAGCGCCATCGCAAAATGCATCGGTTTCATACTTTCTCTACCTCCGGACGGCCCAGAATACCGGTAGGCATCACCAGCAGAACCAGAATTAGCAGGGCAAACGACACCACATCTTTATATTCGGTGCTCAGATACGCAGAGGAGAGCGCTTCGGCCACGCCCAAAATCAGGCCGCCGATCATCGCGCCCGGAATGCTGCCGATGCCGCCCAGTACCGCCGCGGTGAAGGCTTTCATCCCGGCCATAAAGCCGATGTACGGGTTGATTACGCCGTAGAACTGACCGAGCAACACGCCAGCCACCGCCGCCATCGCTGCGCCGATCACGAAGGTCAGGGCAATCACGCGGTCGGTGTTAATCCCGAGCAGGCTCGCCATCTTCAGATCTTCCGCGCAGGCGCGGCAGGCGCGTCCCATGCGGGAGTAGCGGATGAACAGGGTCAGGGCCAGCATCGCAATAAAGGTCACAACCCAGATTACCAGCTGCATGGTGGTGACAGAGGCGGAGAAGTTTTCGCTGGCCCCCACAATCCACTGGCCGTTAAACAGGCTTGGCAGCGCCACGTCGCGTGAACCTTCAGTCAGGCTGACGTAGTTTTGCAGGAAAATGGACATCCCGATGGCGGAGATCAGCGCGATCAGGCGCTTGGAGCTGCGCACCGGTCGGTAGGCTACCCGTTCGATACTCCAGCCGTAGGCGCTGGCGATCACAATCGCGCCGACAAACCCGGCGGCCACCAGCAGCCAGCTGCTGTCGATGCCCATCATCATCAGCGCGGCGATGATCATAAAGGAGACGTAGCTACCGATCATGTACACCTCGCCGTGGGCGAAGTTAATCATGCCGAT
This sequence comes from Enterobacter cloacae complex sp. IR5401, assembly GCF_049238425.1. Lineage (NCBI taxonomy): Bacteria > Pseudomonadati > Pseudomonadota > Gammaproteobacteria > Enterobacterales > Enterobacteriaceae > Enterobacter > Enterobacter cloacae complex sp. IR5401. The sequence goes on from NZ_JBMKHN010000008.1 coordinate 110,058, forward strand.
AATGCCGTAAACCATCGTGTAGCCGATGGCGATCAGCGCGTAGGTGCTTCCCAGCGTGACGCCGTTAAACATCTGCTGCAAAAAGTAGAGAAACTGCTCGGACATATGCAAACCTTTTTATACCCGCCCGGTGAGCCGGGCGGTGGGATGATTATCTGGCGACCGAGGACGAACCGTCGGCGTGCCACTTAAAGACACCAAATTCAAATCCCTTCAGATCGCCTTTCTCATCCCAGTTCAGCGGCCCAATCACGGTGTTCGCCCCGTGCGCTTTTAAATCTTTCACCAGATCCAGCGGTTCTTTGCTGCCGGTACGGTCCAGCGCGGTGGCCAGAGACTGCACGGCCGCGTAGGTGATCCAGACGTACGGACCACTTGGATCTTTCTTCTGCGCCTTGAGCGCATCCACGATAACCTTATTCGCCGGATCCTGGTCATAGCGTTTTGGCATCGTCACCAGCATGCCTTCGGCAGAATCCCCCGCGATGTTGGACAGGGAGGCATTGCCCACGCCCTCTGGCCCCATGAACTGGGTTTTCAGGCCGGTGGCGCGCGCCTGGCGCAGCATCTGCCCCATTTCCGGGTAGTAGCCGCCGTAGTAAACGAAGTCGATATTCTCTTTTTGCAGGCGGGCGATCAGCGCGGAGAAGTCTTTTTCACCGGCGGTAATGCCGTCGAAGAAGACGATGTTCGCCCCGCCTTTTTTCAGGCCGTCCTGTACGGAACGCGCCAGGCCTTCGCCGTACTGCTGTTTATCATGAATGATGGCGATACGCTGCGGCTTAACGGTTTCGAGGATGTATTTGGCGGCGGTTGGCCCCTGAGAGGAGTCCAGACCGGCGGTACGCATGATGTGCTGGTAGCCGCGCTGGGTCAGTTCCGGGTTGGTGGCGCCCGGGGTGATCATCAGAATGCCTTCGTCTTCGTAGATATCAGACGCAGGCTGCGTGGAAGAGGAACACAGGTGCCCTATGACGTACTGGATACCGTCGTTAACAATTTTGTTGGCGACCGCGACGGCCTGTTTTGGATCGCAGGCGTCGTCATACTCCACGCCCACCAGCTTGTCGCCTTTGATCCCGCCTTTGGCGTTGATATCTTTGATGGCCTGACGCGCGCCGTTGAACTCCATGTCACCCCACTGGGCAACAGGGCCGGACATCGCCCCCACTACCGCAACTTTAATGTCGTCTGCCATAGCGGCATGCGAGATCGACAGTGCGACCATCCCCGCGATTAACGTCTTCGCGTTCCTTTTCATCTCTGAATCCCCATTCGTGATGTCGTGTTTATATTTTGTTTTATTATGGTTAAAAAGCATTCTGTACTTTTAATGAACAACGCTATTTTTACCAGTGCCTTTAATGGTTTAGCGCAGTTTTTTGTCAAAAACCAGACTAATATCTCTATTTTTCAGGCGATTAAGCAAAGATAATATTCTGAAATCAGGCGGAGATAAACAAATAAAAGCGCAGTTGGCAGCATAAAATAACGGTACAAAGCGCCGAATAAATCACTGCCCTTCAGGTTAAAATTCTGCTTATTTTTCGATCCATGTGTTTTCAAACTGCGCATTACGCTGTCAAAAAACTAATCACCTGGTAAATGGGAAGAAAAAGAGAAAGCGCCTGAGCAAATAAATTGAGTACACTGGCCCTACTCTTTTTGATTTGGACAAGCAGCTAATGAAACTGACTATCGTGCGTCTGGTGACCTTTAGCGACCAGGATCATATCGACCTGGGCAAGATCTGGCCGGAATATTCCCCTTCATCGCTGGCCGTCGATGAAAACCACCGCATCTATGCCGCGCGTTTTAATGAACGTCTGCTGGCCGCCGTCCGCGTAACGCTGAGCGGCACGGAAGGGGCGCTGGACTCCCTGCGCGTGCGCGACGTGACCCGTCGTCGCGGGGTCGGGCAGTATTTGATTGAAGAGGTGATCCGCGAAAACCCGAGCGTAAACTCCTGGTGGATGGCCGACGTGGGCGTGGAGGATCGCGGCGTGATGGCAGCGTTTATGCAGGCGTTAGGGTTTACGGCGCAGTCGAACGGGTGGGAGAAGCGCTAGATCTGTGCGGCCTGATACCCTCACCCCGGCCCTCTCCCTAAGGGAGAGGGAGAAAACCGGGTAATCCCCTCTCCCCGTGGGAGAGGGTTAGGGTGAGGGCATCAACCCGCACCAGCATTATTTGGCATCAGTAGCAGTGCCATTGGCATGCCAGTCAAACACGCCGAACTCGAAGCCCTTCAGGTCGCCCTTCTCATCCCAGGACAGCGGCCCCATCACGGTTTCTACCGAGTTCGCTTTCAGCCAGGTGGCAATCTCCGCCGGATCGGCTGACTGGTTCAGGCCCGCTTGCAGAGACTGCAACGCTGCGTAGGTGGTCCAGACGAATGCACCGCTTGGATCCTGTTTCTTCGCCTTGATGGCATCGACAACAGGTTTGTTCGCAGGCACCTGGTCGTAGTTCTTCGGCTTGGTCACCAGCAGACCTTCAGCGGATTCACCCGCGATGTTAGACAGGGAAACGTTCGCGACACCTTCTGGCCCCATGAACTGCGTCTTCAGACCCGCCGCACGCGCCTGACGCAGGATCTGCCCCATTTCCGGATGGTAGCCGCCGTAGTAAACGAAATCGATGTTTTCTTTCTTCAGACGCGCGACCAGGGTCGAGAAGTCTTTCTCACCGGCGGTGATACCGTCAAAGAACACCACGTTGGCGTTCGCTTTTTTCAGGTTATCCTGCACCGCACGGGCCAGGCCTTCGCCGTACTGCTGTTTGTCATGAACAATCGCGATGCGCTGCGGCTTCACTTTTTCCACGATGTATTTCGCGGCGGTTGGCCCCTGATCGGAGTCCAGACCGGTGGTACGCAGGATCAGCTTATAGCCGCGCGCGGTCAGCTCTGGCGCCGTCGCGGCCGGCGTGATCATCAGAATGCCTTCGTCTTCGTAGATGTCAGACGCGGGCTGGGTGGAAGAGGAGCACAGGTGACCAATAACGTATTTGATCCCGTCGTTTACCACTTTGTTCGCCACCGCGACCGCCTGTTTCGGGTCACAGGCATCGTCATATTTTACGATTTGCAGCTTTTCGCCCTTGATGCCGCCCTTAGCATTAATGTCTGCAACCGCCTGTTCCGCGCCCGTAAATTCCTGGTCGCCGTACTGTGCTACCGGACCGGACATTGCGCCCACCACGGCCACTTTAATATCGGCCTGCGCCATGGCGCTGAATGCCAACGCGATACATCCTGCCAGTAACGCTTTACCCTTCATGTTCATCCTGAGATTCCCCATTATTATGGTTATAACGATTGTTGTGATGTTGTTGTGTAGCGCTTTATTTCAGTTATAGGCGTGCTGTTCGCGCTTTTTCAGCATACTCTGCTAAAACATACCCCATTTTTATGATTTTGGAATAGCTAATTTGAAATGAAAATATGATAAGCCCGGCCTTCATTTCAGCCGGGCTTTTGGCTTTATCGTGTCAGCGAGGCGGAAATAATATCCAGCGCTTTACGAAACTGCGCTTCGGGGATGGTGAGTGGGTAGAGGAAGCGAATAACGTTGCCGTAAACGCCGCAGCTCAAAAGCAGCAGCCCTTCGTTCAACGCGCGCTCCTGAACCTGACGGGTAAATTCCGGCGACGGCTGTCCGGTTTGCGGATCGGTAAATTCCACCGCCACCATCGACCCCTGCCCACGGATATCGGCGATATACGGACAGCCATCCTTCGCTTTATTCAGCACCTCGACCAGATGATGCCCGAGATGCGCCGCGCGGGTGCAGAGATCGTCCTCGTCAATCACATCCAGCACCGCATGGGCCGCCGCAATCGCCAGCGGGTTACCTGCGTAGGTTCCGCCAAGTCCGCCCGGGGCCGGCGCATCCATTACCTCCGCCCGGCCAGAGACGGCAGAGAGCGGCATCCCGCCCGCCAGGCTTTTCGCCATAGTGATCAGATCGGGCTTCACGCAGTGGTTTTCCATGGAGAACAGCTTGCCGGTACGGGCGAAGCCGGTTTGCACTTCGTCGGCAATCAGTAAAATCCCGTGGGTATCGCACAGGGCACGCAGCGCCTGCATAAAATCAGCGGGCGCGACGTTGAATCCGCCCTCGCCCTGAACCGGTTCAATAATGATTGCCGCCACCTGATCGGGCGCGATATCGGCTTTGAAGATGCGCTCCAGGCTTTTTAACGCTTCGGCGGTACTGACGCCGTGCAGGCTGTTAGGGAATTGCGCGTGGTACACCGAGCCGGGGAACGGGCCGAAGCCGAGCTTATAGGGCGCCACTTTGCCGGTCAGCGCCATGGTCATAAAGGTACGGCCGTGGAACGCGCCGCCGAAGGTGATAAGGCCGGGACGTCTGGTGTACGCGCGGGCAATTTTCACCGCGTTTTCGACCGCTTCTGCACCGGTTGAGAAAAAGGCGGTTTTGGCTGGCCCCTCTATGGGTACGCGCTGGTTGATGCGCTCGGCAAGCGCCACATAACCTTCATAGGGGACGATCTGATAAGCGGTATGGGTAAAGGCGTGAAGCTGTTTTTCGATGGCGGCGATAACTTTAGGATGGCGATGCCCGGTATTCAGCACGGCGATCCCGGCGGCAAAATCAATATACTCGTTACCTTCCACGTCCCACACCGTGGCGTTTTCGGCTTTATCGGCATAGAAGTTACACATGACGCCGATACCGCGCGGCGTCGCCTGTAAACGCCGGTCGTTCAGTTCGTTATTTTTCACCCTGTCACCCTCTGAAAGTCGCCTGCTTAGCGCATCAGTAAGTGTTTGCCAGGGGGAAGAAATTCGCCAGAGCGGGCGCTAAAAAAACAAAACCCCCAGACTCTCATCCAGGGGTTCTCGGTGTACTTCGCGAAAATTACGCTTCGATAGCGGCGCGAAGTTTTTTCATGGCGTTCTTTTCAAGCTGACGCACACGTTCAGCGGAGACGCCGTAGCGGTCGGCCAGTTCCTGCAACGTGGACTTGTTATCTTCGTCCAGCCAGCGGGCACGGATGATATCCTGGCTACGCTCGTCTAGGCCTTCCATCGCGAAGGTCAGCTTGTTCGCCGCCTGGTCTTCCCAGTTATCCTCTTCAATGCCGTCAGCAAAGTTAGAGGTTTTATCCTGTAGATACAGAACCGGGGCCATCGGCTGGCTGTCGGACGCGTCATCGTCGGCAGACATATCAAACGTCATGTCCTGAGCGGCCATACGGGATTCCATCTCGCGGACGTCTTTGCTGGAAACGCCCAGCTCGCGCGCCACCATTTCCACTTCATCCTGATTGAACCAGCCCAGACGCTGCTTGGTTTTACGCAGGTTGAAGAACAGTTTGCGCTGCGCTTTCGTCGTGGCGACTTTCACAATACGCCAGTTACGCAGGACGTATTCGTGAATTTCCGCTTTGATCCAGTGCACGGCGAAGGAGACGAGTCGCACACCCACTTCCGGGTTAAAGCGACGTACCGCCTTCATCAGGCCAATATTACCTTCCTGAATCAGGTCCGCCTGCGGCAGGCCGTAGCCCGCATAATTACGAGCAACGTGAACAACAAAGCGCAGGTGAGACAGGATCAGCGTTTTAGCTGCTTCCAGATCGCCCTGGTAATGCAGCTTTTCAGCAAGCTCCTTTTCTTCCTCAGCCGTTAACATCGGCCAGGTGTTCGCAGCCCGGATGTAAGATTCCAGGTTACCAACAGGGGCTAAAGCTAAAGTTTGCATTTCTTTGGTCATTCATTCCTCTCAATGTTTCTTCTGGTCCAGGTTGTCCCCGTCAGGCAACAACCATGCCAAAGCGTTTGAGCAACGAGATTAGCATTCACTCTTTTATCAGACAGTGATTTTATCCACAAGTTCCAGGTGGAACAGTGAATAAATTACGCACAAAATGTGACATGAAGATGATTACAGGGGAAGAGACAACAGGGACGCTTTCCCTGCAAGCGAACATCTCGGTGCAGGGAAAGATTATATCACGCTTTTATTAGTCGGGAGTAAAGTGGCGTAAATGTTGAACCGTTGCCAGCCATGCCGCCACCCAGCCGATCATGGAGCACACCAGCAGTAACAGCAGGCACTCATCGAAACCTAAACCACTGATATCAAACTTAGTTCCGAAAACCTGCGCCACCTCGGTGACTGCTGACGACAGCCGCATCACCAAAATTTCTGACAATATCAATGAAAGAAATGCACCAGAAAAACCTAATAACGCGCCGCCGTAAAGGAACGGGCGGAGGATGAAACCATCCGTTGCGCCAATCAGTTTCTGCACGTTGATGGTATCGCGACGGGCGAAGATGCTCAGGCGCACGCTGTTACCGATGACGAGGAACACCGCCGCCACCATCAGCACGCCGATCATCGCCGACACGCGTCCTACCAGCCCGGTCAGGGCGGCAAGACGGGCAAACCAGCTGTCGTCCATGCGCACTTCATCAATCCCGTTAATGCGGGTAATGCGGTCGCGCAGGGTGTTGAGCGAATCCGTGCCCTGGAAATCGAGTTTCGGGATCACCACCGCCACCGCGGGCAGCGGGTTCTCTTCAAGCATATCCAGCGCGCCGCCGAATCCGGACCAGTTGCGGAACTCACCCAGCGCTTCATCGCGGGAAAGATAGTTCACCTTCTCCACGCCCTGCTCGGCCTGAATCTGCCCCACCACCTGAGCCGCCGCGTTATCGTCGAGGGCTTTATCCAGATAAACGGTGATCTGCGGCGACGGATAGTACTGGGACGCCGCCTGGTTTACGTTTTTGTAAACCATGTAGCAGACGCTGGGCAGCGTCAGGGAGATGGCAATCACCATCACCGTCAGGAACGTCGCCAGCGGTTTGCTTTTCAGATCCTGCAACGCGCCCTGGAAGGCATACCGCACCTGCTCGTTAAAGACGTTGGTTTTGCGGGAGTTCGGTTTCGGTGTCGCTTTGGCACGCTTAGGCGCATTGCGATTGCCGTCACCACCGCCCTGAGGCTTGCGGAAACGGTCAAACCGGTTGCTGAACTGCCGAATCTGGTTCATTGCATCACGCTTATTCACCGTGGCCTCCGTGCAAATGCCCGTCGCTCAGGGTCAGCATGCGGTACGAACGGCGGGAGATCAGCCCCATGTCGTGCGTCGCCATCAGTACCGTGACCCCCACGCGGTTAAATTCCTCAAACAGACGCAGGATCCCTTCAGAGAGAGCATCGTCCAGGTTACCGGTCGGTTCATCCGCCAGCAAAACGGCAGGCTTGTTCACCACCGCACGGGCGATACCCACGCGCTGCTGCTCACCGCCGGAGAGCTGGATCGGGAAGTTCTTCGCTTTGTCCAGCAGCCCGACCTTATCCAGCGCCGCCGAAACGCGACGGCGGATATCATCGTAACTGGCGCCGGCAATAATCAGCGGGATCGCGACGTTATCGAAAACCGTGCGATCCATCAGCAGGTGGTGATCCTGAAAAATCATGCCAATCTGACGACGCAGGAACGGCACTTCACGGTTCTTAAGACGGCTAATTTCATGGCCGCTGAACCAGATTTTACCGGCGCTTGGCCGCTCGATCCCACAGATCAGCTTGAGCAGGGTACTTTTCCCCGCGCCGGAATGGCCGGTCAGGAATGCCATCTCGCCTGGCTGGAGGTGGAATGTCACCCCCTGTAGCGCTTGTCTCCCGCCGAGATAGGCCTTGCTGACGTGTTCAAAGCGAATCATTGTTAGTCCTCTCGGGCAAATAGTGCCTCAATAAAGTCGTCCGCTTTAAACGGACGTAAATCCTCAATACGCTCGCCCACACCGATGTAACGGATAGGAATGCCGAACTGGTCGGCCACGGAGAAGATCACCCCGCCTTTCGCGGTGCCGTCCAGCTTGGTCAGCGTGATCCCGGTCAGTCCTACCGCTTCATGGAACAGCTTCGCCTGGCTGATGGCGTTCTGTCCGGTGCTGGCGTCGATAGTCAGCATAATTTCATGCGGTGCATCTTCGTCCAGCTTCTTCATGACGCGAACGATTTTCTTCAGCTCTTCCATCAGGTGCGATTTGTTCTGCAAACGCCCCGCGGTATCCGCAATCAGCACGTCCACGTTACGCGACTTCGCCGCCTGGATGGCATCGAAAATCACGGACGCGGAATCCGCGCCGGTGTGCTGAGCAATGACCGGAATATTGTTGCGCTGGCCCCACACCTGGAGCTGTTCCACCGCTGCCGCACGGAAGGTATCGCCCGCCGCCAGCATCACCGATTTGCCCTGCTGCTCAAACTGGCGCGCCAGCTTGCCGATGGTGGTGGTTTTACCCACGCCGTTGACGCCAACCATCAGGATAACAAACGGCATTTTGCCTTCAATATTAAGCGGTTCGTCAACTTTTGCGAGAATTTCACCCATCTCGTCTTTCAGCAGGCCGTACAGCGCCTCGGCGTCACGCAGCTGTTTGCGGCTCGCCCCTTCAGTCAGGTTAGCGATGATCTTCCGGGTGGTTTCCACGCCCACGTCCGCAATAAGCAGCTGCTCTTCCAGCTCCTCAAACAGATCGTCGTCGATCTTTTTGCCGCGGAACAGACTGATAAATCCGGAACCTAAGTTTTCTTTGGTTTTGAGCAGGCTGCGTTTCAGGCGCGCGAAGAAACCTTCTTTTGTCGGTTTTTCCTGCTCCTGAACGATCTCTTCTTCGGCCTGCTCTTCCACCGGTACGACGATGACCGCTTCTTCAGCCGCTTCCGCCGCCAGCGCCTGGGCTTCCAGCTCTTCGTCGGTCAGCTCTGGCTCAAGGACCGCTTCTTCTTCCACCGCCTCAACAATTTCAACGGTTTCCGCTTCGGCCAGCCACTCTTCGGCAGAAACCTCTTCAGCTTTAACCTCTTCGGGCAGCGGCAGCGCTTCGTGTTCGATAGCGGCCTGCGGCGCTTCGGTAAGGGTTTCTACGATAACCGGCTCTGGCTTCTCGCTCTCCTGAACCTGCTCAGTGACCTCAACCACCTCTTCAGCAAAGGATTCAATCTCTTCTTTACTGTGGGCTGGCTCTTCCGCTTCGACAACCGCAGCGGTTTCGACAGGCGTTTCAGGCTGTGACTGCTCTTCTACAACCTGCTGTTCTTCGGTTTTCTGTTCTGTTTCTTGCTCTTTTTCACCGAAACCCAACCAGGAAAAGAAGCCACGTTTTTTTTGTTTTGCCATCTGCGACTACACTCCTCGCGGCGCTATATACAGGGAAGCTAAAAAAATGATGAAATAGTCTAACACTTTACTTAATTGACATCACCGCCCGCAATCGCAGGGCAATGGTTAACAGAGCTTTCCTGAGATGAAGAAACCCACCCGCGCCCCGGCCGGTCAAATTCGCATTATCGGCGGTCAGTGGCGAGGCCGGAAATTACCGGTGCCGGACAGCCCCGGTTTACGCCCCACCACGGACCGCGTTCGCGAGACGCTGTTTAACTGGCTCGCCCCGTCTATGGTAGACGCCAACTGCCTGGACTGCTTCGCCGGAAGCGGTGCATTAGGGCTGGAAGCGCTGTCGCGCTATGCTGCCAGCGCCACGCTGCTGGAGATGGAGCGCGGCGTCGCGCAGACGTTGCAGCAAAATTTGGCTACGCTGAAGGCAACCAACGCCAAAGTGGTGAATACCAACACGCTGAGCTTCCTCGCCCAACAGGGGACGCCGTACAACGTGGTGTTTGTTGACCCGCCGTTCCGTAAAGGGCTGCTGGAAGAGACGCTATCCCTGCTGGAGCAAAATGGCTGGCTGGCGGACGACGCGCTGATTTACGTTGAAAGCGAAGTGGAAAATGGTCTGCCGTCCGTTCCCGTTCATTGGGATCTGCACCGCGAGAAGGTCGCCGGCCAGGTGGCTTATCGTCTGTATCACCGTCAGGCACAAGGAGGATCCGATGCCAGTACTGATTAACGTAGGGCGCGTGCTGATGCTGGGCGTCTGGGCATTTTTGATTTTGAATCTGGTGCACCCGTTCCCGCGTCCGCTGAATATCTTCATTAACGTGGCGCTGATTTTTACCGCGTTCATGCATGCCTTACAGATGGTGATGCTGAAAAACGGACTGCCGAAAGATAGCCCACCGATGACCGGCTGGCAGCAGCTGCGGGTGTTTATTTTCGGCGTATTTGAGCTGCTCGTGTGGATGAAGAAGTTTAAGGCGCAGGTGAAGAAGTAAGGTGCGGTGTGATGCCCTCACCCTAACCCTCTCCCACTGGGAGAGGGGACCGATCGCGCATTATTCAGCCCTAAAACCTACAAAACGCGACCCTTTATAGCTCAGCGTGCCTTTCTCTCCCACCGTCAGCTGATGGTACTGCTGCGCCTCCAGGCGGAAGGTCATCTCCAGCCCGCCGGTTTCCGGCTTAAAGCTCGCTTCATAGCGCATCGTTGTGCCCGCAGGCGTCACCTGCTGCTGGCGGGAGCGGCGGTCGTTAAGCGGCTTCTCACGCTTGTTCGTCACCACCACGCGCTTTTGCATCAGCGGCGCGGCGTCATTGTCGGCCTTCTCACGGCGCTGCTGCACGAAGCGAAACGAGGCGGCAATGACGATAATCGCCACCACGATAATGAAAAACAGCGGCATCTTGCTCATTGAAAAATCCCATCAGATTATGCGGAATTCAGGATACCTCGCCTGCCCCGGCATTGCCAAACGCCCGCTCGCGTCACTACACTGGATCAGGAACTGATCATTCAGCCTCAACAGTTACAGGGAGTTAATATGCTTTGGTCATTTATCGCTGTCTGTTTTTCCGCATGGCTTTACGTCGATGCGTCCTACCGTGGCCCAGCCTGGCAGCGCTGGTTATTTAAACCCGTCACGCTATTACTCCTGCTGTTGCTTGCCTGGCAGGCCCCGATGTTTAACGCCGTTAGCTATCTTGTCCTCGCGGGGCTGTGTGCTTCCCTGATTGGCGATGCCTTAACCTTGCTGCCGCGTCAGCGCCTGCTGTACGCCGTGGGGGCGTTCTTCCTGTCACATCTGCTCTATACCATCTACTTTGCCAGCCAGATGACGCTCTCCTTCTTCTGGCCGCTGCCGCTGGTGCTGCTGGTGATTGGCGCCCTGCTGATCGCGGTGATCTGGTCGCGTCTGGAAGAGATGCGTCTGCCGGTCTGTACGTTTATCGCTATGACGCTGGTGATGGTGTGGCTGGCGGGCGAGCTGTGGTTCTTCCGTCCGACGGCGCCTGCAATGTCTGCGTTCTTCGGTGCCGCACTGTTGCTGTTGGGTAATATCGTCTGGCTGGGCAGCCACTATCGTCGCCGCTTCCGTGCGGATAATGCGATTTCCGCCGCCTGTTACTTTGCCGGACACTTCCTGATTGTGCGTTCGCTGTATATCTAAATAACGCTTGACTCTGGAGTCGACTCCAGAGTGTATGCTGCGGTTAATGAGAAAATTATCATTACCGGAGACTGCCATGTCGACTCCAGAAACACCTAAAAAAGTTCCCCAATTCTCGGCACTTAAGCTCAGCCCGGTTCCGCCAAAAGAGGACTGCTGCTGCGAGGGCGCGTGCGAAACCCAGACCGAAGCGCTGCCTGAAAGCGGCAACCGCTACAGTTGGGTGGTCAACGGCATGGACTGCGCGGCCTGCGCCCGCAAAGTGGAAAATGCGGTGAAGCAGGTGCCAGGCGTGAATCACGTTCAGGTGCTGTTCGCTACCGAAAAGCTGCTGGTCAGCGCCGAAAACGACGTCAGCAGACAGGTTGAAGCCGCCGTCAGCAAAGCGGGTTATACCCTGCGCAGTGAAACGGCGCCCGCAGAAAAAACGTCCCCGCTAAAAGAAAATCTGCCCCTTATCACCCTCATCATCATGATGGCCCTGAGCTGGGGGCTGGAGCAGATCAACCACCCATTCGGCAACCTGGCGTTTATCGCCACCACGCTGGTTGGCCTGTTCCCGATTGCGCGTCAGGCGCTGCGTCTGATGAGAAGCGGCAGCTGGTTTGCCATCGAAACGCTGATGAGCGTGGCGGCTATCGGGGCGCTGTTTATTGGCGCGACGGCGGAAGCGGCGATGGTGCTGCTGCTGTTCTTAATTGGCGAACGCCTTGAGGGCTGGGCGGCGAGCCGGGCGCGTAAAGGGGTGAGCGCGCTGATGGCGCTGAAGCCGGAAACCGCCACGCGGGTTATTGATGGTCAGCGTGAAACGGTCGCCATCAACACCCTGCGCCCGGGCGACGTGATTGAAGTGCCCGCAGGCGGACGCCTGCCAGCCGATGGGGCCCTCGTTACTGCCACCGCAAGTTTTGACGAAAGTGCCCTGACCGGGGAATCCATCCCGGTAGCGCGCGCGGCGGGTGAAAAGGTGCCTGCGGGCGCCACCAGCGTCGACCGACTGGTGCAGTTGACGGTCCTTTCCGAACCGGGCGACAGCGCCATCGACCGCATCCTCAGGCTGATTGAAGAGGCCGAGGAGCGCCGCGCGCCGGTAGAACGCTTTATCGATCGCTTCAGCCGGATTTACACCCCCGCCATCATGCTGGTGGCGCTGCTGGTCACCGTCGTCCCGCCGCTGTGCTTCGGCGCGCCGTGGGAGGGCTGGATTTACAAAGGGCTGACGCTGCTGCTGATCGGCTGTCCGTGTGCGCTGGTGATCTCCACCCCGGCGGCGATTACCTCAGGGCTGGCGGCGGCGGCACGTCGCGGGGCGCTGATTAAGGGCGGCGCGGCGCTGGAACAGCTGAGCCAGGTTCAGCACATCGCCTTCGACAAAACCGGCACGCTGACCGTCGGCAAGCCGCAGGTGACCGGCGTGTATCCGCAGGACATCAGTGAAGACGCCCTGCTGACGCTGGCCGCTGCCGTGGAGCAGGGCTCCACTCACCCGCTGGCGCAGGCGATTGTGCGAGAAGCGCAGTCGCGCGGGCTGAACATCCCTCCGGCAACCGCCCAGCGAGCGCTGGTCGGGTCAGGGATTGAGGCTGTGGTCGAAGGCAAAAAAGTGCTGATTGCCGCGGCGGACTCGCGCTCTACTCCACAGGTTGAGGCGCTGGAGCAGGCCGGGCAGACGGTCGTTGCCGTGATGCAGGACGGTGTACCGATGGGCATGCTGGCGCTGCGCGACACCCTGCGCGACGATGCGAAAGACGCCGTCGACGCGCTGCACAGGCTGGGAGTACAGGGCGTGATCCTGACCGGCGATAATCCGCGCGCGGCGGCGGCGATTGCCGGTGAGCTGGGGCTGGAGTTTAAGGCCGGATTGTTGCCTGCCGATAAAGTCAGCGCGGTAACCGAGCTGAACAGCAACGCCCCGCTGGCGATGGTCGGGGACGGGATAAACGATGCCCCGGCAATGAAAGCTTCCACCATCGGCATTGCGATGGGCAGCGGCACCGACGTGGCGCTGGAGACCGCCGACGCGGCGCTGACGCACAACCGCCTGACCGGGCTGGCGCAGATGATAGATCTTGCGCGGGCGACGCGGGCCAATATTCGGCAGAACATCGGCATTGCGCTGGGTCTGAAGGGGATTTTCCTGGTCACCACGCTGCTCGGCATGACCGGACTGTGGCTGGCGGTACTGGCGGATACGGGGGCGACAGTGCTGGTTACGGCGAACGCGTTGCGGCTGTTGCGCCAAAGGTAAAAGTGAAACGGCAACCGGGTTGCCGTTTCTCGTGTTTGCCCCCTCTCCCCGCGGGAGAGGGCCGGGGTGAGGGCATCAGGCCGCACGCATCACTGCATCCCTAGCAGCCCCGGCAACCACAATGAAATCGCCGGGATGTACGTCACCATCCCCAGCACCACCAGCAACATACCGTAAAACGGCAGCATCGCCCGCACCACGTGCTCGATCTTCTGCTTACTCACCGCGCTCGCCACAAACAGCACCGATCCGACCGGCGGCGTGATCAGCCCAATCCCCAGGTTCACCATCATGATCATCCCGAAATGCACCGGGTCGATACCCAGTGCATTGGTCACCGGCAGCAGCACCGGGGTCAGGATCAGGATGATCGGCGCCATGTCCATCAGCGTGCCAATCAGCAGCAGCATGATATTGAGGTACATCAGGATCACGTATTTGTTATCGGAGAGCGACGTGAAGAATTCGGTGATGCGCATCGGCAGCTGCATGTAGGTCATTACCGCGCCAAACGCCGCGGCAAAGCCAATCAAAATCATCACGATGGTGACGGTTTTCACCGTGCGGCACATCAGCTTCGGCAGTTCGCTCCATTTATAGTCGCGGTAGATAAACATGGTGACGAAAAACGCCCACAGGCAGGCCACGGCGGCAGATTCGGTCGCCGTGAATATCCCGGACAAGATCCCGCCGAGGATAATCACCACCGTCATCAGCCCCCACAGGGCATCGAGCATGATTTTCAGCGCCTGCCTGAACGGGATTTTGTCCCCCTTCGGATAGCCGCGCTTGCGGGCGAAGCACAGGCAGAGCACCATCAGGCTCACGCCCAGCAGCAGGCCCGGCAGCACGCCCGCGATAAACAGCGTGGCGATGGAAACCGTTCCCCCTGCCGCCAGGGAGTAAATCACCGAGTTGTGGCTGGGCGGGATCAGGATCGCCTGCACCGACCCGCTGGCCGTCACCGCCGCCGCGTATTCGCGCGGATAGCCCTTCTTCTCCATCTCCGGGATCATCACGCTGCCGATAGACGCCGTATCCGCCACCGACGAGCCGGAAATCGCGCCGAAGAACGTTGATGCCACGATGTTCACCAGCGACAGCCCGCCGCGAATAAAGCCGACAAAAACGTACGCGAAGTTAACCAGCCGTCGGGCAATACCCCCTTCCGCCATGATCGCCCCGGCAAGAATGAAGAACGGGATCGCCAGCAGGGTAAATTTATTCACTCCACTGGTGATCTGGATCATCAGCGCCTCCAGCGGCAGGTCAATCCACAGCGCGCCCGCCACGGCGCTTAAGCCGACGGCGAAGGCCACCGGCATCCCCAGCGCCAGCAAAATGGCGAGGGTGAATAACAAAACAAACGCATCCATTGTTCACCCCTTAACTGTGATTGCCGATCAGCACGACGGGACGGTTTTCCTGCGAGCCAAACAGCAGGCGTTCAAGCACAAACAGGATCAAAATGGCCGACCCGACAGGCAGCGGCAGATAGCTTTCGCCGGAGGTCAGGAGCGGAAACTCCGCCACCGGCTGCTCCCACAGCTCGACGCACAGCCAGTAGCTGTACCAGCACATCAGGCCGGAGATGAGCAGCATCAGCAGATCCACCACTCGCGCGCATACTCTTTGCAGCGACGCGGGCAGGCGGTCGGTGAGCATGTTGACCGCGATATGCGACCCGGCGCGATAGCTCACCGCCGCGCCGATAAAGGTAAACGTCACCATGCAGATAATGGCGATCGGCTCCGGCCAGGATTCGCCGCGATTGAGCACATAGCGAGAGAAGATGCCAATGGGGATCACAATCGTCATCACCAGTAGCGAGAGACCCGCCACCACCATGGCGAGCAGGTACAGACGGTCCATCCACTTCAGGTAGAGTTCGGACATACGTACTCCGGCTTACTGAACGTCAGCGATGGCTTTCATCAGATCCTGATGCTTATCGCCATACTGCGCGCGCACCGGCTCTGTCGCCTTGATAAACACCGTTTTATCGATGTCGTGGAACTGCACGCCGCCGGCCTTCATTTTCGCCAGCGCCTGGTCGTTATACGCATTCCACAGCTTGCGCTGCTCGAACTGCGCTTCGCGGGCCAGCGTCAGGATCTTTTGCTGTTCGTCAGCGCTGAGCTTGTCCCATTTCACTTTGGAGTAGAGCAGCATTTCCGGGGTGATGAAGTGGCCGCTCAGCGTGTAGTTTTTGGCGACCGGCATATAGTTGTGGGCGATAAAGGTTGGCGGGTTGTTCTCCGCGCCGTCGATCACCCCGGTCTGCATGCCGCTGTAAACCTCGCTGACGCCCATCGCCACCGAGTTCGCCCCCATCGCTTTCAGCGTGGCCAGCGCCACCGGGCTGCCCTGCACGCGGATTTTCTTCCCTTTCAGATCGTCCGGTTTGACGATCGGCTCTTTGGTGATCAGGTTGCGGGTGCCGGAATCCATCCAGCCAAGGAAGACCAGACGCGATTTCGGGTTGGCGGTGAGTTTGTCGCCGATCTGCTTGCCGATATCCCCGTCAATCACCTTGTGCATGTGGTCTTCATCGCGGAATACGTAGGGCAGGGTAAACACTTCGATATCCGGCAGGATGGCGGCTACCGGCGCCATGGAGACGCGGATCATGTCGATCGCCCCCATCTGCGCCTGCTCAATCATCTGCTTTTCATCCCCCAGCACGCCGCCGGGGAAGACCTTAATCTCCAGCTTGCCATCGGTTTGTTGTTTGAGTTTTTCACCCATGTGCTGGACCGCCACCACGTTCGGGTAGCCTTCGGGATGCACATCGGCGGCTTTAATGGTCTGGGCAGAAACGGTGCAGGCGAAAGCAGTCAGACACAGCGCGGCCAGTAACGGCTTGAGGGTCGTTTTCATTAAGTCAACTCCAGGGTAGTGAGATAAGCGTTAAAACGATGTTTTAATTTTTGACGCTTAAAAATTAGACTACGGCTGGAAAAGGGAGGGTGAAGCGCCTCACAAAAAGCGCGAAATTTTGAAACGATGGTTCGAAATTGTGATGAGTACTTGTCGGGTGGCGACTGCGCCTTACCCGACCTACTACACCCGTAGGCCCGTGCAAGCGAAGCGCCGCCGGGCGTCAGGCCGCACTTACCCCTTACGAATCAAATACCGGTACGGCAAGGTCTCGGTTTGCTGCGCCACCAGTTCATGTTCCATAAAGGTACAAAAGCCGGGGATATCACGGGTGGTAGCCGGGTCATCGGCGACGATCAGCAGCGTTTCGCCACTCTGCATGTTACGGACGGTTTTACGCACCATCATTACCGGCTCCGGGCAACGGAGGCCCTGAGCATCAAGCGTGTGGTCTGGGCTGGAAAACAGGTCGGTCATTTTCTTCTCGTTCAGGTAAAAACGGCTGTAGTTTACGCCCCGCTATCGCCAATGCAAACCAGGTTAACGATTGCGTGAAAATTAGCCATTGCAAAGTGTCGTCAAAGCAGTATTATGCGGCGGCTTTATTGGGTTCCCTCACCCCAAATATTAATCAAAAAGGTACAATATGAACTCCTTTACACAATCGCAGCGCGTCAAGGCGTTGTTCTGGCTTTCGCTATTTCATCTGCTGGTGATCATCTCCAGTAACTATCTGGTACAGCTCCCCATCTCCATTTTTGGTTTCCATACCACCTGGGGCGCGTTCAGTTTCCCGTTTATTTTCCTTGCGACGGATTTAACCGTGCGTATTTTTGGCGCACCGCTGGCGCGGCGGATTATTTTTGCGGTGATGATCCCGGCACTGTTTGTCTCCTACGCCATCTCCTCGCTGTTTTACATGGGAAGCTGGCAGGGCTTCGAAGCGCTGACACACTTCAACCTGTTCGTCGCGCGTATTGCCACCGCCAGCTTTATGGCCTACGCCCTGGGGCAGATCCTCGATGTCCACGTGTTTAACCGCCTGCGTCAAAACCATCGCTGGTGGATGGCGCCAACGGCCTCCACGCTGTTCGGTAACGTGAGCGATACGCTGGCCTTCTTCTTCATCGCCTTCTGGCGCAGCCCGGACGCCTTCATGGCAGAACACTGGATGGAAATCGCTCTGGTGGACTACGCCTTTAAGGTGCTTATTAGCCTGGTCTTCTTCCTGCCGATGTACGGCGTACTGTTGAATATGCTGCTGAAAAGGCTGGCAGATAAATCTGAAATCTCCGCATTGCAGGCAGGTTAAGGGTTCGCTTTATCAGTTGTGATAAGATGAACGAATGAGCCGTTATGGCCGTTTATCGAAAGGAAGAAGTCAATGCGCAATCTGGTTAAATATGTCGGGATTGGCCTGCTGGTTGTTGGCCTTGCAGCCTGTGATAACAGCGACACCAAAACGCCTGCTCAGGGCGCGTCAGCAGAAAGCAACGCCACCGGTCAGCCGGTGAGCCTGATGGATGGCAAACTCAGTTTCTCTCTGCCCGCGGACATGACCGACCAGAGCGGTAAGCTGGGTACCCAGGCGAACAATATGCACGTCTATTCCGATGCCACCGGCCAAAAAGCGGTGATTGTGATCGTCGGTGACGATACCAGCGAAGATCTGGGCGTGCTGGCCAAACGCCTGGAAGATCAGCAGCGCAGCCGCGACCCGCAGCTTCAGGTGGTCACCAACAAGTCTGTTGAACTGAAAGGCCACACGCTGCAACAGCTGGACAGCATCATCTCTGCCAAAGGCCAGACCGCGTATTCCTCCGTGGTGCTCGGCAAGGTGGACAATAAACTGCTGACCATGCAGATCACCCTGCCGGCAGATAATCAGCAGAAAGCGCAGACCGCCGCTGAAAACATCATTAACACCCTCGTGATCCAGTAATCGTTCACCGGGATGCCGTGGCCTCCGTCGCTTGCGCCGGGGGCCATTTTTTTGCCACGACTTTCAGACTAACGCTCCAGACGAAGCCCATCCGGCGCACTACAATTAACACGCCCCCCGGAAAAAGGAATTCTTATGACTGCCAGCCCGCCCGACAAAGCCGGACTTCATATTTTATTAAAACTTGCCTGCCTGGTGGTTATCCTTGCGGGTATCCACGCGGCGGCGGATATCATTGTTCAGCTTCTGCTGGCGCTGTTTTTCGCCATTGTGCTCAACCCGCTGGTGACATGGTTTTTACGCCGGGGCATCAGCCGCCCAGTCGCGATTACCATTGTGGTGATGGTGATGCTGGTTGTCCTGACGGCGCTGTTCGGCGTGCTCGCCGCCTCGCTGAGCGAATTTTCCACCATGCTGCCGCAGTACAATAAAGAGCTGACGCGCAAGCTGGTCGATCTTCAGCGCATGTTGCCATTCGTGAATCTGCATATCTCACCGGAACGGATGCTGCGCCGGATGGATTCCGAGAAGGTGATGACCTACGCCACCACGTTGATGACCGGGCTTTCAGGGGCAATGGCCAGCATTCTGCTGCTGGTGATGACGGTGGTGTTTATGCTGTTCGAAGTGCGCCACGTGCCGTATAAGCTGCGTTTTGCCCTGAACAATCCGCAGATCCACATTGCCGGCTTGCACCGCGCGCTGAAAGGCGTATCCAAGTATCTGGCGCTGAAAACATTGTTAAGCCTGTGGACCGGCGTGATTGTCTGGCTGGGGCTGGTACTGCTGGACGTGCAGTTCGCGCTGATGTGGGGCGTGCTGGCGTTTTTACTGAACTACGTACCCAATATCGGCGCGGTGCTTTCCGCCGTTCCGCCGATGATCCAGGCGTTCCTGTTTAACGGTTTTTATGAGTGCATGCTGGTAGGGGCGCTGTTCCTCGTCGTGCATATGGTGCTGGGTAACATTCTTGAGCCGCGCATGATGGGCCACCGTCTGGGCATGTCGACGATGGTGGTGTTTTTATCGTTACTGATCTGGGGATGGCTGCTGGGTCCGGTGGGCATGCTGCTCTCCGTGCCGCTCACCAGCGTCTGTAAAATCTGGATGGAAACCACGAAAGGAGGCAGTAAACTCGCCATTCTTCTGGGTCCGGGTCGGCCAAAAAGCCGTTTGCCGGGATAACCGGGTGGAAAGGGTCAAAAGTGACGTTTATTCGCCAGCGCGACGACAACATTGTACGATGTGCGCAGTAAATCGCGCTGGCGAAGAAAAAGTCACAGAAACAGGTTTATCGCGGACGCGCGTAGATGAAATTTACACTTACCCTTATCGACTGGCAGGCAAGAGCGCCAGGACTCAGCGATGCCGACGAATGGCAGGCATGGTCACGCCGGTCTGACGCCATCGATCCCGCTGCACCGCTGGCGAAACTGACCGATCTGCCGATGATGACCGCCCGCCGCCTGAATTCAGGCAGCAGGCTGGCCGTCGATCTTGGCCTGATGATGCTGCGCAAACACCGCATCGATGCCGTCGTCTACAGCAGCCGTCATGGGGAGCTGGAGCGCAATTTCCGTATTCTCCAGGCCCTGGCGGCAGAACAGCCCGTTTCCCCCACCGATTTTGCCATGTCGGTACACAACTCGGCGGTCGGCAATCTCACTATCGCCGCGCGTCAGCCTGTTGTCTCTTCGTCGGTTTCCGCCGGTATGGATACCTTCCAGCAGAGCTTGTGCGACGTGCTGAGCCTGCTGCATGCGGGCTACTCCCGCGTATTGCTGGTGGATTTCGACGGTCTGCTGCCTGATTTTTATCACGCCGGGTTGCCACCGCAGATGCCCGTCTGGCCCTACGCGCTGGCGCTGGTGATTGAAGCCGGAAATACGCTCAGCTGTGAAACGCACGTCAACCGCACGCCTGAAGAGCCCGCGCTGCCGCAAAGCCTCCAGTTCCTGCGCCATTACCTGCGGGACGAGCGCCAGTTCACCCTGCCGGGCGAGCGCCTGCTGTGGCAATGGACGCGCCAATGAGAGGGTTACGTTCCCGCCTCGATCGGTTATGGCGGATGCTGATGACCGGATTGTGCTTCGCCCTGTTCGGCCTCGGCGGACTGACGCTGTCGCTGGTATGGTTTAACCTGCTGCTGATTTTCCAGCGCGACCGCACCCAACGTCGCCGCCTGGCACGCCGTACTATTTCTGCCAGTTTTCGCCTGTTCCTCGCGGTGGTACGCGGTGTAGGGGTACTGGATTACCGTTTCAACAACCTGGACGTTCTACGCGCCGAGCGGGGCTGTCTGGTGATTGCGAATCATCCCTCGCTGCTGGACTACGTTCTGCTGGCGTCGGTGATGAACGAAACCGACTGTCTGGTGAAAAGCGCGTTGCTGCGTAACCCGTTCGTCAGCGGCGTGATCCGCGCGGCTGACTATCTGATTAACAGCGAAGCCGACACGCTGCTTGCCGCAAGCCAGCAGCGTCTGTCCCAGGGCGACACCCTGCTTATCTTCCCTGAAGGCACCCGCACCCGGGTGGGGGAAGTCATGACCCTGCAACGTGGGGCGGCGAATATCGCCGTTCGCTGCAACAGCGCCGTGCGCGTGGTGGTGATCCACTGTAGCGAACGGATGCTGGATAAACAGAGCAGCTGGTATAACGTGCCCCCCAACAAACCTGTTTTCACCGTGGATGTTCGCGAACGCATCAACATTCATGATTTTTATGATGCGAGTCAGCACGAACCCGCGCTGGCAGCAAGGCAGTTAAACCGGCATATGCAGCATCAGTTAACAACCGGTCTTCAATCTTTGTCAGGAACGAAAGATGCAAGCGCTCTATCTTGAAATTAAGAATCTCATTATCTCTACACTGAATCTGGAAGAACTTACCCCAGAGGATATTGATACAGACGCCGCGCTCTTTGGCGACGGCCTCGGTCTGGACTCAATCGACGCCCTTGAGCTGGGGCTGGCGGTAAAAAATCAGTACGGCGTAGTGCTTTCTGCCGAAAGTGATGAGATGCGTCAGCACTTTTATTCCGTTGCCACGCTCGCGGCTTTTATCCATCAACAACGCGCCTGAGAATGACCGCTATGACAGAACAACAAACGATTTATCAGGAAGTCTCTGCGCTTCTTATTACGCTGTTTGAAATCGCCCCGGAGGATATTACCCCTGAGGCACGTCTTTACGAGGATCTGGACCTCGACAGCATTGATGCCGTCGATATGGTGGTGCACCTGCAAAAGAAAACGGGCCATAAAATCAAGCCTGAAACCTTCAAAGCGGTGCGCACGGTGCAGGACGTCGTGGACGTTGTGGAACAGCTTCAGCGCGACGCGTAACGTGCGTTCGATTCCAGTTCTTCCCGCCCTGACGGGGCTGATGCTGCTGGCATGGCCGTTTTTGATCGGCTTCGGGCTGGCGAATAATAGCCTGCACGGGATACTGCCCGTGATGGCGCTGGTGCTGCTGATGCGCGTCTGCCAGGCCCGTCGGCAGGGCGGCCCCCTGCGTTATCTGTTCGTAAGCGTGGCGCTGGCCGGCATAGCGCTTTGCGCGGCGAGCTACGTCCTGCACGCGCACCAGTGGGTGCTGTTATATCCGGTGGTGGTGAATCTGGTGATGCTGGTGGTGTTTGGCGGTTCGCTGTGGACGGCAATGCCCGTCGTCGAGCGGCTGGCGCGCCTGCGTGAACCGGACCTCTCCCCCGTCGGGGTACGTTACACGCGCCGGGTTACCCAGGTCTGGTGCGGCTTTTTTATTATCAACGGGGCGATCGCGCTGTTTACCGTATTACACGCCGATATCCGTCTGTGGACGCTGTGGAACGGGATGATTGCCTATCTCCTGATGGGCACGCTGATGGCTGGCGAGTGGCTGGTGCGACAACGGGTGAAGAAAAACGATGCTTAACCCTCTTCCGCTTAGCCAGTGGCTCAGTGCGCCCCGCCCTGACGACACCCCTGTCGCCTGGCAGGACGACCATCTCTGGACGCTTGGCGATCTGCGCCACGACGTCACTCAGCTGGTCGACACGCTGCGTCGTGAAGAGGGCGAGCGCTGGGCGCTGTGCATCGAAAACGGCTATCTGTTTATTGTCGCGCTGCTGGCGACGCTGCATGCGGGTAAAACGCCGGTCCTCCCCGGGCACAGCCGGGCGGCGCAGCTTAACGAACAGCGGGCGCTGTTCAGCGGCGTCCTGAGCGACACCACGCTCGATTTTCAGGGGCAACAGCTGCGGGTGGCTTCCGCTCAGCGGGCAGGCCATCCCTTTTCACCGCTGCCTGCCATCGGTGAGATGCGCACGATCGAGCTTTACACCTCCGGCTCGACCGGCACGCCGCAGCGGGTGAGTAAGCCGGTGGTCAGCCTGGACCGTGAGGCTCGTCTTCTGGCGGCGCATTTTGGCGAGCGTCTGGCGGGCTGTCACGTCGTGGCTTCCGTGGTGCTGCACCACCTGTATGGCCTGACGTTTCGTGTCGTCTTACCCATGGCGCTCGGCCTGCCGCTGCACGCCAGCCTGCTCAACTATGCCGAGCAGCTCTCTGCCCTTCCCGACGATAAACGCTATCTTTTCATCAGCAGTCCGGCGTTTCTCAAGCGGCTGGACGCGTCACTGACGCCGCCCCCCGTCAACCTGCTCTTCTCCGCTGGCGGCGCGCTGCCCTGGCAGGAGGTCGCCGCGGTTCAGGCCTGGCTCAACGTCTGGCCGGATGAAATATACGGCAGCACGGAAACAGGCGTAATGGCCTGGCGCTATCGTCAGGAGGAAAGCACCCGCTGGCAACCTTTCCCCGGCGTGACGTTTCACGGCGATCGCGTGATGTCGCCGCTGATCCCCGAGGTGGAGGGGGTCGTGCTGGATGATATCCTGCACTTCACGGCTGACGGGCAGTTCAGCCTCGTCGGGCGCCGCGGTCGGGTGGTCAAAATTGAAGATAAACGCATTTCACTCGATGACATTGAGCGCCGCCTGTTGGCGCTGGACGGCATCCGCGAGGCCGCCGCGCTGACGGTGACGCGCGGCGGGCGTCAGGGCATTGGCGTATTGCTGGTGCTGAATGAAGCGGTGCGTCAGCAACACGAACAGGGCAAAAAAGCGCAGGAGCTCGCCTGGCGACGCGCCCTTCGCCCCTGGCTTGAACCGGTTGCCGTGCCGCGCTACTGGCGGATCGTTGATGAAATCCCGGTCAACAGCATGAACAAGCGCGTGACTGCGCAGCTACAGGAGTTGTTTCATGAAGATCCCTGAAATCGGGCGCCTCCAGCCCGATCCACAGCATCTGGAGATAACCTTTTATCTTGATCCTGACCTGCTCTGGTTTAAGGGACATTTCGCCGTACAGCCGCTGCTGCCGGGCGTGGCCCAGCTCGACTGGGTAATGCATTACGCTGCCGCGCTGGCGCCGGGCTACCGTTTTCACAGTATTCAGAACGTGAAGTTCGCCGCCCCGCTGTTGCCGGAGAATACGGTCACGCTGCTCCTTGCCTGGCAGCCCGAACGCGAGATGCTGACCTTTAGCTACCAGCGCCATGCGGGTAACGAGCGCCACACCGCCAGCAGCGGGAAGATTCGCTTATGTCAGTAACCTTCCGTCCCTGCGTGCTGATCCCGTGCTATAACCACGGGGCGATGATGGCTTCGGTGCTGGCGCGCCTGGCGCCTTTCGATCTGCCCTGTCTGGTGGTGGACGACGGCAGCGATGAAACCACGCGCCGCACGCTTGAAGCGCTGGCGGCGGATCGTCCGCAGATCACACTGCTGCGGCTGGCCGAAAACAGCGGCAAAGGCGCGGCGGTGATGCAGGGGCTGAAAGACTGCGCCGATCGCGGCTTCACCCACGCCGTTCAGGTGGACGCTGACGGCCAGCACGCTATCGAAGACATCCCCAAACTGCTGGCGCTGGCCGAACGCCATCCCGATGCGCTCATTTCCGGGCAGCCCGTTTACGATGACTCGATCCCCCGTTCGCGCCTGTACGGCCGCTGGATAACGCACGTCTGGGTCTGGATTGAAACCCTCTCCCTGCAACTGAAAGACAGCATGTGCGGGTTTCGCGTTTACCCGATAGCCCCGGTTTTGCGCCTTGCAGCAACCACGCCGCTCGGCAGGCGAATGGATTTTGATACCGAAGTGATGGTGCGCCTCTACTGGCAGGGCAACACCAGCTATTTTCTGCCCACCCGCGTGACCTATCCGCCGGACGGGGTATCCCATTTCGATGCCCTGAAAGACAACGTGCGCATCTCGTTGATGCATACCCGTCTGTTTCTCGGCATGCTGCCGCGCATTCCTTCCCTGCTGATGCGTCGCCGCTCGCAGCACTGGGCGCAGCAGCAGGAGGTGAAAGGATTATGGGGCATGCGCCTGATGCTGCGCGTCTGGCAACTGCTGGGGCGTAAGGCGTTTACCGCCCTGCTATGGCCGGTTACGGCCGTCTACTGGCTAACCGCCCGCGCTGCGCGTCAGGCGTCGCAGCAGTGGCTGGCGCGGGTTAAAACGGTGATGGCACAGCGGCAAATGCCGCAACCCGCGCGGCTTAACAGTTTTTCCCACTTCCTGCGCTTCGGTCATGCCATGCTGAACAAAGTGGCCAGCTGGCGCGGCGAAATGAAACTCCATCGCGATCTGGTCTTTGCGCCAGGCGCGCAGGAGGCGCTGGGGCTCGACGATCCTCAGGGCAAACTGCTGCTCGCGTCGCATCTTGGCGATGTGGAAGCCTGCCGGGCGCTGGCCCAGCGCGAAGGGGCGAAAACCATCAACGCGCTGGTCTTTAGCGACAACGCCAGACGTTTTAAGCAGGTGATGGAGGAGATGGCGCCGCAGGCGGGCATTCACCTGATGCCGGTCACCGACATTGGCCCGGAGACCGCCATCCTCATCAAAGAGAAGCTGGATCGCGGCGAATGGGTGGCGATCGTGGGTGATCGCATTGCCGTCACCCCGCAGCGCGGCGGTAGCTGGCGGGTGATATGGAGCGAATTTATGGGCCAGCCCGCGCCGTTCCCGCAGGGGCCGTTTATCCTGGCGTCCATTTTGCGCTGCCCGGTGGTGCTGATTTTTGCCCTCTGTCAGCAGGGAAAGCTGACCCTGCACTGCGAGCCGTTTGCCGACCCGCTGCTGCTGCCGCGCGGCGAACGCCAGCAGGCGCTACAGCAGACCGTCGACCGCTATGCGGAGCGGCTGGAGCATTACGCGTTCTTGTCGCCGCTCGACTGGTTTAATTTTTTCGATTTTTGGCAGCTGCCAGAGATCAACGAGAAGGAGTAAAGGGTGCTGACCGATCCCCGCTTTACGGCTGAAGTTGAAATCACCGTTCCGTTCCACGACGTCGATATGATGGGCGTGGTGTGGCACGGCAACTACTTCCGCTACTTTGAGATTGCCCGCGAAGCGCTGCTCAACCAGTTTGATTACGGCTATCGCCAGATGAAAGCGTCCGGCTACGTCTGGCCGGTGGTGGATACCCGGGTGAAATACCGCGACGCGGTGACCTTCGAGCAGCGCATTCGCATCCGCGCCCACATTGAAGAGGTTGAAAACCGTCTGCGCATCGCCTATCAAATCTTCGACGCGCAAACCGGGAAACGCACCACCACCGGCTACACCATTCAGGTGGCGGTGGAAGAAGCAAGCCGGGAGATGTGCTTTGTCAGCCCGGCCATTCTGTTCGAACGCATGGGGATCGCGCCATGAAATGGATAACGCTACTCGCGCTGCTGGTAAGCCCGCTGGTGAACGCGGTCACGCTGGATGAACTGCAACAGCGGTTTGCGGAGCAACCGGTAGTGCGCGCACACTTCGAACAGACCCGCACGATCAAGGATATGCCTCAGCCCCTGCGCTCGCAGGGGGAGATGCTAATCGCCCGTGACAATGGCCTGCTGTGGGATCAAAAAGCGCCGTTCCCGATGACGCTGCTGCTGGATGACAAACGGATGGTGCAGATCTTCAACGGTCAGTCGCCGCAGACCATTACCGCCGACACTAACCCGCAGATGTTTCAGTTCAACCATCTGCTGCGGGCGCTGTTCCAGGCCGACCGCAAGGTACTGGAAGAGAACTTCCGCGTCGATTTCAAAGACCTGGGCGAAGGCCGCTGGTCGCTGGTGCTGACGCCCGTCACCACGCCGCTGGACAAGATTTTCTCCACCCTTGATTTGAAGGGCGCGATCTATCTGGAATCCATTCGCCTGAACGATAAGCAGGGCGACACGACGGATATCGCCCTCTCCCGCCACCAACTGACGCCCGCCCGCCTGACTGATGCAGAACGCCAGCGCTTTGCCGCACCGTAACGCCCTGCGCCCGGCGCTGCTGTGGGCCGCGGTATGCCTGATCCTGCTGGGCGTGCTGCTGTCGCTGCTGCCTGGCTCGCGGCTGAACAGCAGCGTGCTCGCCATGCTGCCGAAACAGACGCTCGGCGCGATCCCTCCCGCTCTCAACGACGGATTTATGCAGCGCCTCGACCGCCAGCTCATCTGGCTGGTCAGCCCCGGCAAACAGCCGGACCCGCGCGTGGCGCAGCAGTGGTTAACCCTGCTGCAACGCAGCCAGGCGCTGAGTGTCGTAAAAGGTCCGCTGGATGCCGCCGGGCAACAGGCCTGGGGAGATTTCTTCTGGCAGCACCGCAATGGCCTGGTCGATCCGGCCACCCGCGCCCGCCTGCAAAACGGCGGTGAAGCGCAGGCTCAGTGGATCCTGTCCCAGCTCTACTCCGCCTTTTCCGGCGTGAGCGGCAAGGAGCTGCAAAACGATCCGCTGATGCTGATGCGCGGCGCGCAGCTCGCGCTGGCGAAGAACAGCCAGAAGATGCAGCTGATGGACGGCTGGCTGGTGACAAAAGATGCGGCCGGGAACTACTGGTATCTGCTACACGGCGAGCTGGCGGGCTCGTCGTTTGACATGCAGCAAACCCACCAGCTGGTGACCACCCTCAACGCGTTGCAGCAGACGCTGAAAAGCCAGTATCCACAGGCGCAGCTGCTCTCGCGCGGGACGGTGTTCTACAGCGATTACGCCAGCCAGCAGGCTAAAAACGATATTTCCACGCTTGGCGTCGCCACGGTGCTCGGGGTGATCCTGCTGATTGTGTCGGTGTTTCGCTCCGTGCGTCCGCTGCTGCTGAGCCTGCTCTCCATTGCCATCGGCGCGCTGGCGGGGACGGTCGTGACGCTCCTGCTGTTCGGTGAGCTGCACCTGATGACGCTGGTGATGAGCATGAGCATTATCGGCATCTCGGCGGACTATACGATTTACTACCTCACGGAGCGGATGGTGCACGGCGCGGAACACTCGCCCTGGCAAAGCCTGGCAAAAGTGCGTAACGCGCTGCTGCTGGCGCTGCTGACCACCGTCGTGGCGTATCTCTTCATGATGCTGGCCCCCTTCCCCGGCATTCGTCAGATGGCGGTGTTCGCCGCCGCAGGACTGAGCGCCTCGTGCCTGACGGTAATGTTCTGGCATCCGTGGTTGTGCCGTGGCATGCCGGTCCGCCCGGTCCCCCTGAGACGGATAATGCAGCGCTGGCTGGACGCCTGGCGCGACGGTAAAGCCCTCTCTGTCGGGCTGCCGGTAGCGCTGGCGCTGCTCTCCGCCATCGGGATCGCCAGCCTGCGGGTGGATGACGATATCGCCCGGCTTCAGGCGCTGCCGCAGGACATTCTGGCGCAGGAAAAAACCATCACCGCCCTGACCGGGCAAAATGTCGATCAGAAATGGTTCTTGGTGTACGGCGCGTCGGCTCAGGAAACGCTGGAGCGGCTGGAGGCGTTTACCCCGGCGCTGGCGCAGGCGCAAAAAGCCGGAGAATTAACCCGCTGGCGCACCCTGCCGCTGAACTCGCTGGCGCGGCAGAACAGCGATCTGCAACTTCTGCGTAACGCCGCGCCGACGGTGACGAAAATGCTGCAAAGCACGGGGCTGAATGCCGTCCCTCCGAACCTGAACGCCATGCCTGTCAGCGTGGAAGCGTGGCTCGCCAGCCCGGCCAGCGAGGGCTGGCGTTTGCTGTGGCTGACGTTGCCGGACGGCAAAAGCGGTGTGCTGGTCCCGGTCGATGGCGTCAGAAACAGCGCCGCGCTCGGTGAGCTGGCCACCCGCCATCCCGGGGTCGTCTGGGTTGACCGTAAGGCCAGCTTCGACAGCCTGTTTGCGCTCTACCGCTCGCTGCTGTCGGGGCTGCTGGGCGTGGCGCTGGCGGTGATTGCCGGCGGCGCGATGCTACGTCTCGGCTGGCGAAAAGGGCTGGTGGCGCTGGTGCCATCCGTGCTGTCGCTGGGCGGCGGGCTGGCGGCGCTGGCCGTGACGGGCCATCCGGTGAACCTGTTTTCCCTGCTGGCGCTGGTGCTGGTCCTCGGCATTGGCATCAACTACACGCTGTTTTTCAGCAACCCGCGCGGCACGCCGCTGACCTCCATGCTGGCGATTACCCTCGCCATGATGACCACCCTGCTGACGCTGGGGATGCTGGTATTCAGCACCACTCAGGCCATCAGCAGCTTTGGCATTGTGCTGGTGAGCGGTATCTTCACCGCGTTCCTGCTCGCCCCGCTGGCGATGCCGTCTAACAAAGAGAACTTACCATGACCCGTTTCATTCGCCTGGCGGCAGTGATGATGGCCCTGTTGCTGGCGGGGTGTAGCCATACGACGAACCGCGATGACGCGCGCCCTCAGGCCTGGCTCCAGCCCGGCACCCGCGTCACGCTACCCCCGCCGGGCATCACGCCTGCCATCCGCGCGCAGCAGTTGCTTACCGGCAGTTTTAAAGGCCAGACCCAGTCGCTGCTGGTGATGCTGAACGCCGACGGAAATAAAGTGACGCTTGCCGGCCTCTCCTACGTCGGGATCCGCCTGTTCCTCGCCACCTACGACGACACCGGGATCCACACCGAGCAGTCGGTTGTGATGCCGCAGCTGCCGCCCGCCAGCCAGGTGCTGGCCGACGTGATGCTGAGCCACTGGCCGCTCAGCGCCTGGCAGCCGCAGTTGCCGAAAGGCTGGACGCTGAACGATACTGACACCAGACGCGAACTGCGCAACCCCGATGGCAAACTGGTCACGGAAATTGTCTACCTGAACCGTAACGGCAGGCGCGAACCGATTAGCATTGTGCAGCACGCTTTTCACTACCACATCACCATTCAATATCTGGGTGACTGAGATGATTTACCTTTCTGCCGTTGGCATGGTCAACGCGCTCGGCAACTCGGCTGATGAAATAGCGGCGAACCTGATCGCTGGCGTGGCCCCCGGGATGCGCCAACGTGCGGGCTGGCTACAGGGCTTACCCGAGGCCGTGCTGGGAGGCGTGGAGGGTGAACTTCCCCCTGTCCCCGAGTCTTTTTCCGCCCATCGCAGCCGCAACAACCAGCTGCTGCTGGCGGCGCTTGCGCAAATCTGGCCCGCCGTCGATGCGGCCATTGCGCGCGTGGGGCGAGACCGCGTGGCGGTTGTGCTGGGCACCAGCACCTCCGGACTGGACGAGGGTGATGAGTACGTGCGCCGCGCGCAGAACGGCGAGCGCAGCCCGCAGTGGCAATATCCGCAGCAGGAGCTGGGCGATCCGTCGCGCTTTCTCGCCAGCTGGCTTGCGCTGGACGGCCCGGCGTATACCATTTCGACCGCCTGCTCCTCCAGCGCGCGGGCGATCATCAGCGGTCGTCGCCTGATCGACGCCGGGCTGGTGGACGTCGCCATCGTCGGCGGGGCCGACAGCCTGAGCCGCATGCCGGTCAACGGCTTCAACAGCCTGGAGTCCTTCTCCCCGACCCTGTGCGAACCGTTTGGCCGCAACCGTCGGGGGATCACCATTGGCGAAGCGGCGGCACTGATGGTGCTGACCCGCGAGCCGGGCGAGGTTGCGCTGCTGGGCGCGGGGGAATCCAGCGATGCGTACCATATTTCCGCCCCACATCCGCAGGGCGAAGGGGCGATCCGCGCCATCAACCAGGCGCTGAACGAGGCGGGCATAACGGCGGCGGACGTCGGCTATATCAACCTGCACGGCACCGCCACGCCGCTGAACGATCGCATTGAGGCGCAGGTTATCCACGATCTCTTTGGCGACCGCGTGCCGTGCAGCTCCACGAAACATCTTACCGGCCACACGCTGGGCGCCGCGGGGATCACCGAGGCCGCCCTGAGCTGGCTGATCCTGACCCGAAGCCTGCCGCTGCCGCCGCAGGATTTTTCCCGCTACGCGCCGGACGACACCCTGCCCGCCTTCGGCCTACTGCACCAGAGCGCACCGCTGAATAAACCGGTGATCCTGTCAAACTCCTTCGCGTTTGGCGGCAACAACGCCAGCCTTCTGCTGGGGAGAGTATGATGCACTACTTACCTCCCGGGGATTATCTTCCTCACGACACGCCGATGCTGCTGCTTGAGAGCGTGGAAAGCGTCACCGATGACCGCGCCGTTTGCAGCGTGACGGTGAACGAACGGGGCGTTCTGGCCCCGTTCCTGGACGCGGACGGCAACCTGCCTGGCTGGTTTGCGCTGGAGCTGATGGCCCAGACCGTGGGCGTCTGGTCTGAATGGCACCGGATGCAAAAAGGGCTGCCGCACTGTGCGCTGGGCATGGTGCTGGGCGCGCGCGAGCTGGTGTGCGACGCAGGGCATTTTGCCGCAGGCAGCACGCTGACCATCACCATCGAACGTCTGATGCAGGATGAACGCTTTGGCAGCTTCGAGTGCACCATTCATGCGGATAGTGTCTCCCTCGCCACGGGCCGCGTGAACACCTTCCAGCCGAGCGAGGAAGAATTAACCACACTTTTCAACCAGGGAACACCATCATGAGATCCGTACTGGTCACTGGCGCCAGCAAAGGCATTGGCCGCGCTATCGCCCTTCAGCTTGCGGCGGACGGTTTCACCGTCGGCGTGCATTACCATCGTGATGAAGCGGGCGCGCAGGAGACGCTGGAAGCGATTGTCCAGGCAGGCGGCGCGGGCCGTTTACTCACCTTCGACGTGGGCAACCGCGAGCAGTGCCGCACGGTGCTGGAACAGGAGATCGCTGACCACGGCGCGTGGTATGGCGTGGTCAGTAACGCCGGTATTACCCGCGACGGCGCATTTCCTGCGCTCAGCGACGATGACTGGGACAGCGTGATCCACACCAATCTCGACAGTTTTTATAACGTCATTCATCCCTGCATTATGCCGATGATCGGCACCCGCAAGGGCGGGCGGATCATCACCCTGTCGTCGGTGTCAGGCATTATGGGCAACCGTGGGCAGGTGAACTACAGCGCGGCGAAAGCCGGGATCATCGGCGCCACCAAAGCGCTCGCCACCGAGCTGGCAAAACGCAAAATCACCGTCAACTGCATCGCGCCGGGGCTGATCGATACCGGCATGATCGAGATGGACGAAGCCGCACTGCACGCGGCGATGTCGATGATCCCGATGCAGCGTATGGGCCAGGCCGAGGAGGTCGCGGGGCTGGCGAGTTACCTGATGTCGGATAAAGCAGGCTATGTGACGCGTCAGGTGATTTCGATTAACGGAGGCATGCTATGACCCGCCGGGTAGTGATTACGGGCATGGGCGGCGTCACCGCGTTCGGCGAGGACTGGCCGACCATCTCGCGCCGTCTGCGCAAGTATGAAAATGCGGTGCGTACCATGACGGAGTGGCAGGCGTATGACGGCCTGCAAACCCTGCTCGCCGCGCCGATTGAAGACTTCACTCTCCCCGCTCACTATACCCGTAAGCGCATTCGCGCCATGGGCCGCGTGTCGCTGCTCTCTACCCGCGCCACCGAGCTGGCGCTGGAGCAGGCGGGACTAATCGACGACGCGGTGCTGACCAACGGTCAGACCGGCATCGCCTACGGCTCGTCGACCGGCAGCACCGGGCCGGTCAGCGAGTTTGCCTCTATGCTCACCGAAAAGCACACCCACAACATCACCGGCACCACTTATGTGCAGATGATGCCGCACACCACGGCGGTGAATACCGGGCTGTTCTTTGGCCTGCGCGGACGGGTGATCCCCACCTCGAGCGCCTGTACCTCTGGCAGCCAGGCGATTGGCTACGCCTGGGAAGCGATTCGTCACGGCTACCAGACGGTGATGGTGGCAGGCGGCGCGGAAGAGCTGTGCCCATCGGAAGCGGCGGTTTTCGATACCCTGTTTGCCACCAGCCAGCGTAACGACGCGCCAAAAACCACGCCGTCGCCGTTTGACGTTCAGCGCGATGGCCTGGTGATTGGCGAAGGGGCGGGTACGCTGGTGCTGGAAGCGCTGGATCACGCCAGAGCGCGCGGAGCGACAATTTATGGCGAGATCGTGGGCTTTGCCACCAACTGCGATGCGGCGCACATCACCCAGCCCCAGCGTGAAACCATGCAGGTGTGTATGGAGCAGTCGCTGGCGATGGCGGGTCTTGGCCCTCAGGACATTGGCTACATTTCTGCCCACGGCACGGCAACCGATCGCGGGGATATCGCCGAGAGTCAGGCGACCGCCGCCATTTTCGGCGACAGCGTGCCCATCTCATCCTTAAAGAGTTATTTCGGTCATACCCTGGGTGCCTGCGGCGCGCTGGAAGCCTTGCTGAGTCTGCATATGATGCGGGAGGGCTGGTTCACGCCGACGCTCAATTTAAGACAACCGGATGAGCAATGCGGCGCTTTAGATTATATTATGGGGGAAACCCGCCCGATTGATTGCGAATTTATTCAGAGCAATAACTTTGCCTTTGGCGGCATCAATACCTCGATAATCATTAAACGCTGGGCGTAACTATGTACCAGTTTGTACTGGGAAAGATCTCCACCCTTAGCGCGGACCCGCTGGCGTCAACGCTCGCAGACATGGCACCTCAGGGTGCACGACACGCTTCCTGGCTTGCAGGCCGGACGCTGCTCGCCAGAACCTTATCCCCCTCGCCCCTTCCCGAGATAATTTACGGCGAGCAGGGAAAACCGGCCTTCGCTAACGGCCATCCGCTGTGGTTTAACCTGAGCCACAGCGGGGACGATATTGCCCTGCTGATGAGCGATGAAGGTGAAGTGGGCTGCGATATCGAAGTGATCCGCCCGCGGGAGAACTGGCAGGCGCTGGCAAATGCCGTTTTCAGCCTCACCGAACATGACGAGCTGGAACGTGAAGCGCCGGAAGAGCAGCTTTCCGCATTCTGGCGCATCTGGACACGCAAAGAGGCAATCGTCAAACAGCGTGGCGGCAGCGCGTGGCAGATAGTCAGCATTGACAGCACCGCCCAGTCGCTCCCGGTCAGTCAGCTACGCTTCGGCTCGCTGAGCCTGGCGGTCTGTACCCCTACGCCTTTCACCTTAACGGCGGAAGCGGTTACTTACTCCGGTATTCCTGCGGCATAAAAAACGGCCATGCCGGTTAAAACCAACATGGCCAATGTCCCGTTCACGTTGTTCTCGATCTTATTTTAAATTTTCCGGGAAGTTTGCAGGCAGCTCGCTGGCCGCGCAATTGATCACGCTATCGTCATTCGCACCGCAGTCACGCACGAAGGTGATGGTGGCAAATTCATCAATCACTTCGGTTGGATACGCTGGTCCGGCATCACGGTAGCTATTCATCAGCGGAATGTGATCGTTCTGGAAGCAGACGGTTTTTTCCGGATTATTCATGACCCAGCGCGGGAAGAAGATGGTGCCGTGGAACAGGCGGTCGCCCAGGTTCACGATCAAGCTCACGTCAGTACCGGTTGGCTCCGTCCAGGAAATTTTATAGATGCTCTCCCCAACACGGACGATGAAGGCCTGCTGATCTTTCACCCAACGGTTGCCAACCAGACCACTGTGAATACGGTAGTCCAGGGTGTTTTCGTTTTTAACGTAAATTTCGTAATTCCAGCCATTATCGTAGGTATATACAAGATGTTTGCCGACGAAGCCGCTTAAATCATGTTTATCGAAGGTGCTCATACGATGTATCCTTTGTTTTGATGAAACGATCGTACCCCTTCAAAAAATGAATGAATAACGCTATGTTTGAATCAAATTCATCCAAAATTTAGATTAATTATGCACAAGACGACGCTCGAACAGTGGGCCTTGCTGGAGAGAGTCATCGAGGCTGGCAGCTTCGCTAAGGCGGCGGAAGAGACCTACCGCAGCCAGTCCTCGGTCAGCTATAACCTGTCGCTTTTGCAGGAGCGGCTGGGCGTGGCGCTCCTGATGACAGAGGGACGGCGTGCCGTGCTAACCCCGGCGGGTGAGCTGTTGCTGAATCAGGTTAAACCGCTGCTGAAAGCCTTCGCCTATGTTGAAACGCGCGCTGCGACCCTGCGCAGCGGGATGCGAACCCGTATCGACCTGATGGTAGACAGTATTTTTCCGCGTAGCCGGCTGTTCGCGATTTTGCGCCAGTTTCAGCAGCTGTACCCGCAAACGCAGGTGCGGCTTACCGAGGTGCTGGAAAACAGCCGCGCAGATGCGCTCAATGATGAAGCCGACGTGATGGTCTTAACCCGCCGCCAGGACATTACCGGCCTGGGCGAATGGCTGATGAATATCGATTTTGTTGCCGTCGCGCATCACGCGCACCCGCTGTTTTCGCTGGATACGCCGCTTAATGACGAGATGCTACGGCCGTGGCCGCGCATTCAGATCGCAGACAGCCAGCCCACCACTCACCCCACCGGGGAGTCGTGGACATTCTCCACTATCGATGCCGCGATCGAAGCGGTGATGTATCAGGTTGGATACGGCTGGTTACCGGAAGAACGCATTCAGACCCCGCTCCAGCAGGGCATCCTTAAAACGCTGCCGCTCAGCCACGGCGTGCGTCGCGCCACGCCGCTGCACCTCATCGTCAAACGCTCCCTCAGCCCGCTGGACGAGCAGGTTGAGACGCTGTTGCGCCTTTTTAAGCAGGAGCCGTCATCGTCAACTGCTACGCTTTAAGTTTTGAACCATAAAACGACAAGGAGTGAACGATGAAAATCGATTTAACGGGGAAAGTAGCGCTGGTGACCGCGTCCACCGGCGGTATTGGGTTTGCCATCGCCCGCGGGCTGGCGGAGAGCGGTGCGGAAGTGATCGTAAACGGACGCAGCGTCGACTCGGTGAATAAAGGCATTCAGGCGCTACAGCAGGTGGTGCCTGGCGTACAGGTCCGTGCCGCCATCGCCGACCTGAGCTCGCAGGAGGGCGTTGACGAACTGCTCAGGGTCGCCACGCACGTCGATATTCTGGTGAATAACGCTGGGATCTATGGCCAGCAGGATTTTTATTCCACCGACGACGAGACCTGGGAACGCTACTGGCAAACCAACGTGATGTCCGGTGTGCGCCTCTCCCGTGCCCTGCTGCCCGGCATGGTACAAAAGGGCTGGGGTCGGGTAGTGTTTATCTCGTCAGAATCGGCCTGCAATATTCCTGCGGATATGATCCACTATGGCGTGACAAAAACCGCCCAGCTCTCGCTGGCGCGCGGTCTGGCGAAGTTCGTGGCAGGCAGCGGCGTGACGGTGAACAGCGTACTGCCGGGCCCGACAATGTCGGACGGTTTTGCCGCGATGATGAAAGACGAAATCGAAAGAACCGGTAAATCGCTGGAGCAGCTGGCGAAAGCGTTCGTGATGGAGAATCGTCCCAGCTCGGTTATTCAGCGCGCCGCAACGGTAGAAGAAGTGGCGAATATGGTGGTGTATGTCTGTTCCATGCAGGCCTCCGCGACTTCCGGCGCGGCGCTGCGCGTTGACGGTGGCGTGGTGGATGACATAGTTTGACCCGTCAGGCCACAGGTTCAGGAAAAAATGCGACCTGATATAAGGACTATGAAGGTAAAGCAGGT
Source organism: Enterobacter cloacae complex sp. IR5401 (assembly GCF_049238425.1). Lineage (NCBI taxonomy): Bacteria > Pseudomonadati > Pseudomonadota > Gammaproteobacteria > Enterobacterales > Enterobacteriaceae > Enterobacter > Enterobacter cloacae complex sp. IR5401. Next base: position 146,263 of record NZ_JBMKHN010000008.1, read on the forward strand.
AAACTAGTGAACAGAATGTGTATTTCAGCTAAGACGTATTTATGACCAATATGATTGCCGACGAAGCCGTGGCGAAGTCCAGCGTGCTCTCTGTCTTTGACTTTGATGGTACGTTGACGCACCACGACAGTTTTATCCCGTTCCTGCGCTTTGCCTTTGGCAAGCGCTACTTTGCTGGCCGACTGGTGCGCATGGCCCTGCCTACGCTGCACTGTGTGCGCCGCAAGCTGACGCGAGATGAGCTGAAAGAGGTGTTGATCAAAACCTTCCTGACGGGGGTGGATGAGCACTGGTTACGTCAGCAGGCGGAAGCCTTCTGTGAAAAATACTGGAACAAGCTGATGCGCCCGGAAGGTGTGCTGGCCGTCGCCAACGAGGTCAATTCCGGTGCGGAAGTGACGATTTGCTCTGCTTCCCCGGCGCTGGTATTGCAGCCGTGGGCCGATAAGCTCGGCATTAAGCTGATTGGCACGCAGCTGGAAGTGAAAGACGGCAAGCTGACCGGGCGGATCACCGGCCACAACTGCCGGTGTGCCCAGAAGGTGGCGAGGCTGGAGAAGGTGTATGGGGATTTGAACGCGTATCACCTGCGCGCCTGGGGCGACACGCGTGGCGACCACGAGTTGCTGGCGGCGGCGCAGGATCCACACTGGCGGCATTTTCATCATCCGAGCAAGCGCCGAAATTCACCAATTAAGGGTTAGGTGCGGCCCGGTGCCCTCACCCCGGCCCTCTCCCACAGGGAGAGGGAGAAAAGCGGTACATCAGGCCTCACGTTTTCCCGGGAACATCACGCTCGCAATAATCCCCAGCGCCAGTACCCCCAGCACCACAAACAGGCTTGCCGTGGCGCCGATGTTATAACCGTGATGCCAGAAGTGGTCGGTCGCATTCAGCCCCAGCTTGAACGCCACGAAGAACAGCAGTAACACCACCGCTTTCTCCAGATGCACCAGATACTGCTTCAGCGCTTCCAGCACAAAGTAGAGGGTACGCAGGCCGAGGATCGCGAACATCATTGCGCTGTAGATAATCAGCGGCTCACGGCTGACGGCAATGATTGCGGGTACGGAATCGAAGGCGAACATCACGTCGGACAGCTCCACCACCGCAACACAGAGCAGCAGCGGCGTCGCGTAGCGCTTCGCCTTCTTCACGCGGCCTACCATTACATCCTTGTTTTCAGGCTTCTCCAGTTCGGCATCCACCTCTTTCTGGGTCAGGATAAACGCATGGCTGCTGATTTTTGGCCACACCGGGTAGAAGCGTTTCACCAGGCGGTACGCCAGATGGTTGGAATAATCTTCTACTTCATCGCTCTCTTCATTGCGTTTCAGCATCATCACCGCCGTCCAGCCGACGACCAGCGCAAAAATGACCTCAACATACGGCCCCAGGCTCAACAGACTGGTGCCGATGGCAACAAAAATACCGCGGAACACAATCGCCCCGAGCACGCCCCAGTAGAGCACGCGGTGACGATATCTATCCGGCACGCCGAACCAGGCGAAGATCGCCATCATCACAAACAGGTTGTCGACGGAGAGCACCTCTTCCAGCGCATAGCCGGTCAGGAACAGACTGGCCATCTCCGCGCCGTGGTGCACGTATAAAAATCCGGCGAAGGCCATCGCCATCATGACCCAGAAGATGGACCACATAACCGCGCTTTTCAACGAGATCGGTTTATCGTGACGGTGCATGAAGAGGTCGATAAACATCGCCCCAACGGCCATCACCACGAAGACAACAACGGTTTCCGTCGGGAAACCGAGATGAGCAGCAGACATAGACAACCCTTTTAAGAAGACAAAACACCATGCACACAATAAAAAGCGTGGGCCCGTTAAGGACGCATCACGCTAAAAAATAAATATTAACCGTTCTTTTCAGGTGTGTAGAGACATTAAAGTTGTATCCTTTAACCTGAAAAAGACTTTAAAGTTGTAAAGTTTTAAAAAAACACATACAAAACATGATGCTAAGTGTGTATCACACGCTGTTCCAACATTATGCCTTGATGTTCTTGCAGGAACTGCAATTTACAGGAGGAAAAAGGTGTTTTTGTAGTTATCTGGCGTTACGTGACAGTGTTGGTCAGATACTTCCACCTCTTCAGAGTTAAAGTTTGATATATGGGAAAAAAAACGCTCCCGGACGGGAGCGTAAGCCAGTGACTTCGGCGTCAAATGAGGGTCTAACAAGTGGAGCTGCGGGTTAATTCTGGGTGATCTGACTGCGATGCTTATCAGCCTGCTGCTGGTGAACAACGGAAGACTGACCATTATTCGCCTTCTCATGTACAGCTGCGGCCTTCTCATGCTCGCTCATTTCAGAAAATGATTTTGCTGTTTCGTTGGTAGCTCCGGGTTTAGCTTTCATCATTTTTTTATGCATTTCAGCCATGTCCTGGTGGGCAGCAGAATTGCTGTTTTGCATCATGTCATGGGACATTGCGGCCTGATCGTGACTGCTCATATCCATCATTGTCATGCTGTCTCCCTGAATTGCACTTTTTTCAGCAGATGACTGCATCTGTTGGGCAGGTGCCTGTGCATTATTTACCTGGTCATGCATGTTCATTGTCTCTGCAGCCATGGCAGATGAAGCGGCAGCCATAATGGCAACAAATGATACGAGAATCTTTTTCATGGTTGGGTCTCCGGTGTTTACATACCCAAACAATCAATGGCTTATAACAGAGAAAGCAGTTGATCTCAGGGCGGGTTAATCATCACTCCAGGAACCAGGTGATTGTGTTATCACGCTGCTCCTGATTTATGAATAATTATAAAAAACCGCCTCTGTTTATCGCGTGACTGAATGATGACAATTTTGTCACCTTCCAGGTTTCTCCTGAACAACGGGATTAATCCATTAACAGGCGCACTTTGAACACAATTTCACGCCCCTGCTGTTCTGCTGACAGCTCGCCGCCGTGAGCATGAATGATCGACCTTGTAATTGATAATCCCAGCCCCGCGCCTTCCGTGTTGTAGAACCTTGATGAGTCTGCGCGATAGAACCGGTCAAACAAACGTTCCAGATTAGCGGGAACCTGGCCGGACATCGTATTCGTAATCATCACGTTCACACAGTCACTGTCACGCTCAAGGTGTATCGCTGTACAGGTGTTATCGGGAGAATACTTGATTGCATTGGAAAGCAGGTTACTGAAAGCACGTCGGAGCATATCGCTGTCTCCGGCAACAACGCCCTCTCCTTCAACCGTGATTGTCTTTCCTGTTTCGTCTGCCAGGGGCTCGAACAACTCACGTAATTCATTCAGTTCGGCTGCCAGATCCACATCATGTTTATCCAGCCGCAGCAGACCATGCTCTGAACGTGCCAGAAAAAGCATGTCACTGGTCATTCGTGACAACCTTTTCAGTTCTTCCAGGTTAGCGAATAAAATTTCGCGGTAATGCGAAACATCCCTTTCCTTAGCCAGTGCAAACTGCGTCTGCATCATCAGATTACTGACTGGTGTGCGCAGCTCATGCGCGATGTCAGACGAGAAATCTGACAGTTTCCGGAATGCCCCCTCCAGGCGATCAAACATATTATTGAACTCCTGCATGGTCTCAGAGATTTCCGGCGGAGCCAGATCGGGATTTAGACGCTGATCCAGGCTGTGTACGGTCATGGAGGAAGCCAGACTGGTCATTTCCCGTAGCGGTTTCAGACCAATACGTGTGGTCAGCCAGCCCAGAAAAACAGAAATAAAGACCAGACCGATATTGAACCAGAACAGCCAGGTACTGAGTTTGTCCATAAACAGGGTGTGATACCCAGTATCCGTGGCAACCGTAATGATGACATGTTTGCTTTTACCCTGTTCCGGCGTCACGGCAACCCGCCGCGAGATACTGCGGTACACGGTGTTATTTTCTTCCGTCTGGATCATATAGTCGAGAATATCACCCGACTTATTAAGCAGGATCGCTGGAACAACAGAATTTTTGGCATAGAGTTCAACAATTTTTTCATTTTCCATGTTTTTTATAGAAATGAATAAGCCATTGTGCCCCACCATCGCATCGTTTATTTTTTCTGATAATGACTTAATATCCGTTTTGTTCCTGAACGTCTCTGTTTTAAGAAACTCTTCGGTGAGCTGAAGTTTACCTGTCAGAAAATCGCGGTCCTGATTATCGAAATAGCCATTAAGGGTGCTAATCAGGATAAAACTTGATAACCACCATACCGTAAGCATCACCGCAGAAAAAATCAGGCTCAGGCGTGTGGTCAGGGAAATTTTGAACCTCACTCTTCTCTGATCTCCAGGACATATCCGGCACCGCGAACGGTATGGATCAGTTTTGGCTCAAAGTCATCATCAATTTTACTTCTCAGACGTCTCACGGCGACATCAATCACATTCGTATCACTGTCAAAATTCATGTTCCAGACCAGGGACGAGATAAGACTCCTGGGTAACACTTCTCCGGTGCGTTGCAGCAGCAACTCAAGCAGAACGTATTCTTTACCGGTGAGATGGATCTTCTTCCCCGAACGGATCACGGTCCGGCGCACCATATCAACGGTCATATCGGCGATGGTGCAGACTGTTGCGGCCTGCGAGCGTGCCCGGCGCAGTAGGGTTCTTACACGTGCAACCAGCTCCGTAAAATCAAAGGGCTTAATCAGGTAGTCATCTGCGCCAAGCTCCAGTCCTTTCACTTTGTCCCGCACGTTGTCCTTTGCGGTTAAAAACAGGACCGGTTCTTCGTGCCCGGACTCCCTCAGTGCGCTGATGATTTGCCACCCGTCGAGGAAAGGCAGCATCACGTCCAGTATTATCAAATCATACTGTCCCTTCGACGCGGCCCCGAGACCATCGCGGCCATTATTAAAGAGATCGGCCTGATAGCCTTCCTCAACCAGTCCCTGCTGCAGGTAACGACCTGTTTTTTGTTCGTCTTCAACGATTAAAATACGCTGCATGGTCAACTCGCTGATATGAAAGTAAAAATCTCACGCATGAGCTTTGGCTGTCCCCTAGCTGACCTGAGACGGAGCAAGCATTCCGAGCCACGCTACGGCGCCCAGAATGATAATCGCAACAACGAATTCTGTCAGGATGCTGTTTCGCATCAGGGCAACGCTGCGATCATAATTCCCTTCCCTGACCATAACTTCAAGCCGGGGACCCAGGTGAAACCGGTTTGCTGCAGCCAGAAGAAGCATCAGAACAAACAGAGCCGTCTTGGCAAGCAATATCCTCCCCCAGGAACTGTTGAATAAGGGAGTTAAGTTACCCTCAGCAATATACAGATAGTTGACCAGCGCACTCAGGATCAGGGCTACAACAATCACCGTTCCTGCCGTGGCAAATTTTGCCAGGGAGTCAGATATCACAATGACGCTCTGTGCATTATGCTCGTTTCTGCGCATCAGCAGGATAGCAAATGCAACCAGAGCACCTGTCCAGGCACCTGCAGCGCCGAGATGGGTCAGATCGCTCAGTAAATGGAGATAGTAATGCAGACCGTCATGCATAACGGCGTGTCCTCCCCAGGCAAGTGTAGCCAGCGCCACGCCCCCACTCATCGTCATCAGCAGGCAGGACAATACTCTCTTATTAGTGTAAAGGAACAAAGCACCGAGTGTGGTAAACAGGGCACAGAGCCTGACAATCCAGCTAATACCCACATCAGTTTCTTCTATCACCATCTCGATAACATGGATGGATAATTCTCTGAGGTCAGTTACTCCACTCATGGCATTAGATACCAGGAGCATATTAATGCCAGTAAGAATGATGCCTGTAACAACAGCAAAAGTTATAAACGACCTGAAATTAGTCAGGTTATAGGTTTCATGTCTGACACCGCTTATTCCATATATCTGAAAAAATGGCAATCCAAATATTACCATCAAATCCAGATAAAGAAGAAAACGAATAACAATCATAATCAGGTCGTTCATAATATTACTTCACTGTAAAGGTGTAATTACCGGTAATAGGGTGCGTATCTGAAGAAACCGCGCGCCAGTCAACACGATAAGTGCCAGCGGGTAAAGGCTCTCGCGGAATAATGACCATCGATTTAGGGTCAGCGCCTGGCGCCACTTTTGCCGCGACCGGCATCGGAGAATGTGATGACATGCCTTTCATACCCGTCATCGTTAATTTTGCACCTGAGAATTTCACGGTCAGATTTTCCGAGAAATTAAGCTGAATCTTTTCCGGGGCCGCTACGGCTGAATCAGCCTGTGGCACAGAGCTTTTTAATTCCGGATGGGCCATAGCAGAGAAAGCAACGCCCATAACGAGGCCACCTGTAAGAATGGCTTTATTTAAAATCGACATTTTATTTACCTGTTTAGTTGAGTGTTTTATATCAGTGCGTTAAAACCAGATTCTGGCTCCCGCCAGGAATACTACCTGATGGTCTTTCTCACCTTCTCTTTTCGCCATATCGGATGTTTTCCCGTAAAGTTGATTCCAGGAAACGCCTATATAGGGTGCAAACTCACGGCGTATTTCATAGCGCAGCCGGAGCCCCAGCTCTGTGTCAGTCAGTCCCCTGCCGCGACCCCGCGATTCATCATCCTGACTGTAGAAATTCACCTCATAGGATGGCTGGAGTATGAGCCGGTTAGTCAGTAAAACGTCGTATTCTCCTCCCAGACGAAGGGCTGCTTTTCCGCCATTACTGACAAAACCCGTAATTTCAGACTCAAAATTATAGAGTGCCAGCCCCTGAAAACCGACAGCAGCCCAGGTCCGGGCAGAAGCAGGTCTGAAATCCTGCCTGACACCCGCAACCAAATCCCACCATGGGCCAACCGCATGTCCCCAGAGTAACTGCGCTTCAGCCGCCTCCGTTTCCCCATTGCTTCGTTCACCTTCACTCTTTAGCCAAATCCGATCTGTGTCGCCTCCAATCCAGCTGTTAACACTCCAGCTGAAATTGTTGGTGTTATCCGACCGTTGCCATTCCAGTTGATCCAGCAGAACCAGATAATTAATCGCACTGTCGTGAATCGCATGCCCCTGTAAATTGCCGAATGCAGCCTTCCGGTCGGCATCGGTAACAGGCGGAATTGGCGTTCTGCTCTCAGTTACAATGGGCTCCATTGACGTCATCTCAGTGAAATTCTCATCTGCTGGCATCTGCATGGCAGACATGTCGTGCCCGGCGTGGGGATCTGCAGAGACGGAGCCCGCCGCAATAGAAAGCTGTGAGGTAAACAAACCGGCGACCAGAACAGGTATGGCCTTCAAATTTCTCTTCATTCGCATCATTCCTCCACCCGGACTTCACGAAACATTCCCATTTCCATGTGATAGAGCAAATGGCAGTGATACGCCCAGCGGCCAAGCGCATCTGCTGTCACTCTGTAACTGCGTTTTGTACCAGGGGGAACATCTATTGTGTGTTTACGAACCATGAAATTACCGTTTTCATCTTCCAGATCGCTCCACATACCATGCAGGTGAATGGGGTGAGTCATCATGGTATCGTTGATCAGCGTGATCCTGAGCCGCTCACCGTATTTCAGCAGCACCGGTGCGGCATCTGAAAACTTGATTCCGTTAAATGACCAGGCAAACTTTTCCATGTGGCCGGTTAAATGCAGTTCTATGGTACGGCCAGGTTCACGTCCGTCAGGATCCTCAAAGCGGCTTTTCAAATCCGCGTACGTGAGAACCTTTCTTCCGTTATTTCGAAGACCAATACCCGGATCATTTAATTTCGGAGAGACGCTCATCGCCTGCATATCAACCAGTGGGTTATCCGTTTCTGACGCAGGATGACTTTGCATACCCGGCATTCCGGCCATCCGGGAATGATCCATACCGGCCATGCTGCTGTGATCCATGGGCGCGGAGGATGTCCCGCTATCCGGAAGGTCAGCACCGTCCATAGACATCATCTCTCCGCTGTTATCCATGCCTCCCATCTGGCTGTGGTCCATTCCTGCCATATCATGTCCCATTCCCCCCATACCCATATCTTCCATGGTCAACAGAGGACGGGGATCGAGGGGGGGAACGGCAGCACTTAACCCCTCTCTCGTGGCCAGTGTCCCTCGAGCGTAACCGGTCCTGTCCATGGATTGTGCGAAGATGGTATAGGCCTCACCCTGAGGCTCCACAATGACATCATAGGTTTCGGCAACGGCAATCCTGAATTCGTCAACGGTAACCGGGTTTACATACTGGCCATCTGCAGCCACGACCGTCATTTTCAGCCCGGGGATACGGATATCGAAATAGGTCATTGCCGAGCCGTTGATAAACCGTAAGCGTATCTTTTCACCGGGACGGAACAGTCCGGTCCAGTTTTTCAGCGGGGCCTGCCCGTTCATGAGATAGGTGTAGGTGTAGCCACTGACATCCGCGAGGTCAGTCGGATTCATTTTCATTTCAGCCCACATTTTCCGATCGGCAATGGTGGCTGACAGCCCCCTGGTATTCACGTCGCGGAAAAAAGAGCCAACGGTTGGTTTATTGAAATTGTAGTAATCCGACTGTTTTTTTAATTTTTTCAGCAGGCTGTGAGGATTTTCATCGGTCCAGTCAGACAACATGACCACATGCTCACGATCGTAAGTAAACGGTTCTGGCTCCCCGGCATCGATGATAATGGCACCGTATACCCCCTCCTGTTCCTGCAGACCGGAATGGCTGTGGTACCAGTAAGTCCCGTTCTGCTTAACCTTAAAGGTGTAAACGTAGGTATCATCAGGCTCTATGCCCATAAAACTCAGCCCCGGAACACCATCCATATTGGCCGGAAGAATAATGCCGTGCCAGTGAATGGACGTCTGTTCATTAAGACGGTTTTTGACCTTCAGGGTAATGGTGTCACCTTCTTTCCAGCGAAGAACGGGCCCCGGCAGGCCTCCATTGATTGTTTTGGCCTGACGCTCACTGCCCGTGATATTGACGGCCGTTTCACCAATGGTCAGGTCAAACTGAGTACCCTGCAGGGATGCGGCAACTGGCAGGCTCAGACTGGAACGCGCATTGAAACTCCATACGCCAAGACTTCCGGCTACGCCAGAGAGGGTTAACCCCTTCAGGAAAGTTCGTCGAGACGTTTTCAACAGCATGCGCATTCCCTTATTTAAAGTATGGTTACTGACAGAATTCGAGAACCGATTTAAATTAAATTACTGGTTCATCCACTTACAATGAAATGAATCTAGCACCCCTTAAGAAACAAATTCATTACAATCGTGTAATGTACATAGCTGTATTACATTTACGTCATCTTCCCCACAGGTTGATTATTTTTATATATGATCATAAGGACATCTTTTATGTACCTCAGAAGGTAATTACACATGAATATATTAATCACGACCACTGCGTTTACAGCTTTATTTTGTGGGGCAGCTTTTGCTCAGTCCAGTGATATTGCCCATGAAGCACATCGATTTGTTAATAATGCCTCAGCCGTCAGTCATGTGAATTCCTCGACGCATGAAAACTTACCGGACAGGGTTAATAAAAACAACACGCCCTCATTCTCTGAAATGAATGAACATGAAAGGGCCATTGTTGCTCATTCATTTATGAACAACAGCGCGTCCTATGCGCATCAGAAAATGATTGAGGAACATAAAAAAATGCTGTCCGGCAGTGATGCAAATTCAAAGACCTCGTCTTCTTCTTTTAACGAACTGAATGCCGGAGAAAAAGCCGCTCTCGTGCATGAGCAGGTCAATAATGCCGGTGCGGAAGCACATCAGACGCAGGCAAGAAAGCTTCGCGGGCTGTATTCGACCAGGTAACTGCAGGCGGGTTAGTGCTTAGCGTCAGGTGCGCAGCAGGGCTTTACTGACGGGTTACGTAGCAGGACATGAGCCCCATATTGCTCTGCCGTAACCTGTTTCAGTCCCGTTAATCATCACCGTCGGGCTGGTCATACAGTTCCCAGAGCTTCAGGAGCAAACGGGAAACAAGATATGTTACAAAAATGACGACCATCAACGGTGCTCCCGATTAACTGACAGATGACACGCCTCCTGAAAACCCCTAGCATACGCCGCAGTGTTCATGCTAACGGCGAATTCCAGTAAATGTATTCTACCGATGTCGTAAAAGAAAATGCCTACCTTTCAGCCACCCGCTCGGGGCTGGAATCGAACGAGATCGCTACTCTTCAGCGCTCCTTGCCTTCCCGGTTTAATCTGCGGCATTTGAAAAAAAATGAATCATTAAAACTCGTACTGCAAAAGAAAGCGGGAAAATCACGTGTCGTGGCCTATAAATTTACGTCCGGTTCATTTAATTACACGGCGTATCGTATATCAGATAAAAAGTTCTATAACCTTTCCGATACTTCCGGGAAAGGCAGTCTCGATTATCCGTTACCGGCCACAGCAAGACTCAGTTCGCCTTTCAATCCTGCAAGACTTAACCCGGTATCGGGAAAAGTGAGTCCCCATAATGGCATTGATTATTCCATGCCCATGAACACGAAAATAGTCAGCGTCATCGACGGAAAAATCACCCGGGCCGAATACAACAGTACCATGGGATATTTTGTTGAAGTAACGGGAAAAGCCGGTGTTAAAACTCGCTATCTCCACCTCAATAAAATACTCGTTACTAAAGGGGCCAGGGTTACACGGGGAGGTGCTATTGCGTTATCCGGTAACAGCGGACGTTCATCCGGTCCTCATCTGCATTACGAGCTGGTCATCAATAACAACCCTGTTAACTCTCTGGCGTTCCGGGCAGCGGCACCCGCTGATAACAAACTCGAACAGCATGCCTTTGCGCATGCCAGAGACTACGAACGATACCTGGACTGATAACGGGACCGCGACGCGGCCCCGTCTGCCGGATTAATTTTTTTTATCGTTTTCACTTCCGTGATGTTGATGATCTCCATGCCCTCCGTGGCCGTGGAAAAGATGCATTAGCGGGCAGACCAGCAATAACAGATATGGCCAGTAACCTGCCACATGTGACCAGTGTTCGCGCAGGAGGGCAAATGCCGCGATCGCGGCGACAGCAATAAGCGCATAGGTGGTACTTTTCATACTGGACTCCTTCTGTTCGTAACTGACCCTTCACTCAGTGTTATTTCCCGAGCCTGACACTTTTCAGACGCAACGCATTCACAATGACGCTGACGGAGGAAAGAGCCATGGCCGCCGCCGCAATAACTGGCGACAGCAGTATTCCATACACAGGATAAAGCAGACCTGCAGCCACAGGCACGCCAAGTGCGTTGTAGATAAATGCAAAAAACAGATTCTGACGGATATTTTTCATGGTGATCTCTGACAGATGACGGGCCCTGTTCAGTATCATCAAGTCGCCTTTGAGAAGGGTGACTCCGGCACTTTCAATTGCCACATCTGTACCCGTTCCCATGGCTATACCCACGTCAGCCGCTGCCAGCGCCGGGGCATCATTCACACCGTCTCCGGCCATCGCAACCACATGGCCAGACTCTTTCAGTCGGGTTATCACTGCTTTTTTGCCATCCGGCAGAATTCCGGCTTCAACCTCATCTATTCCCAGTTTCCGTGCGACTGCTTCAGCAGTAAGCTGGTTATCCCCGGTGAGCATAACGATGCGGATCCCCGCCTGACGCAAAGCTTTAAGCGCATCCGGCGTGGTTGTTTTCACGGGATCCGAGATAGCTATCAGGCCTGCAAGGTCCCCGTCTGTGGCCACATAGATAACGGTAGCGCCTTCCATCCGCAACGTATCCGCAACGGCCTTTTGATTATCAATAACTATACTGTTTTCCTGCATAGCCAGTTCATTACCAATAACAACCCGTTGACCTTCGACATCGCCTGAGACACCTTTACCCGACGGTGCATCGAAATGAGTGACTGCGGGTATTGCGATCCCCTTTTCCTGTGCTGCTTTAACTACTGCCATACCCAGCGGATGCTGCGAGCCTTTTTCCACTGCGGCTGTTACACGCAAAAGAGATGTTTCCCCACCCGGATTGAGACTGATAATCCCTGTCACCGTAGGCGAACCTTCCGTGAGCGTGCCTGTTTTGTCGACAACCAGCGTGTCCACTTTTTCAAGACGCTCAAGGGCTTCGGCATTCCTGATTAACACCCCGGCCTGGGCTCCTTTGCCCACCCCCACCATTATCGACATCGGCGTGGCCAGCCCCAGCGCGCAGGGACAGGCAATAATCAGGACCGACACAGCCGCAATGAGACCGTGCGCCATCCTGGGCTCGGGCCCCCAGACAGACCAGATCACGAAAGCAACAACCGCGATAAGTATCACCAGAGGAACAAACCAGCCTGAAACGCTGTCAGCCATTCTCTGGATGGGGGCACGCGAACGCTGTGCATCAGCGACCATCTGAACAATTCGTGAGAGCATTGTTTCATCACCGACTTTCTCTGCACGGATGATGAGACTCCCTGTCTGATTAATGGTCCCCCCGATGACAGGGTCACCCTCCGTTTTGGTAACCGGCATAGATTCCCCGGTCACCATCGATTCATCAACGGTTGTTTTGCCTTCGATCACGATACCGTCGACCGGAATACTCTCTCCAGGTCTGATGCGGAGCTTATCGCCAGGCAGGACATCTTCCGCATTAATATCCGTTTCATGACCGTCATGATCCAGCCGTCTGGCGGTTTTGGGGGCAAGGTTCAGAAGCGCAGTAATGGCGCCTGAGGTTTGTTCCCGTGCCCGCAGCTCAAGAACCTGTCCCAGCAGAACAAGCACCGTAATAACTGCTGCGGCTTCAAAATAAACGGCCACCAGGCCATCCATGTTTCTGAACGATGCAGGAAACCAGGAGGGGAAGACGGTTGCAATGACGCTGTAAACCCAGGCTACGCCGGTCCCCATTGCAACAAGGGTAAACATATTCAGGGAGCGGTTACGTAACGACATTCCGGCCCGGGCGAAGAATGGCCAGCCACACCACAACACGACAGGGGAGGCCAGAAGCAGCTGCAGCCATGTGTTGTACTGTGGCGGTACTGTATTCCTCAACTCGGGAAACAGATGAGATCCCATTTCGAGTACCAGAACCGGAAACGCCAGCAACAACCCCAGCCAGAAGCGTCTTGTCATGTCGTGAAGTTCATCACTCGGCCCCGTGGATGCCGTAGCTACGAGCGGCTCCAGTGCCATTCCACAGACAGGACAGCTTCCGGGACCACTGCGGCGTATCTCCGGGTGCATCGGACATGTCCACACACCTTCAGAATTCTCTTTTTCCGCCTGGTGGTGAGGCTGTTTTATCTGATCAGGGCTGACTTCGTGATGATCGTGGTGATGGTGATGGGAATGTTCACTGGCATCTTCGGTAAGATAACGATCGGGATGGGCTTTAAATTTACTCTCACAGCTGGCGGAGCAGAAATAAAGTTGATGGTCCTGGTATCGAATGCTGCTGTGCGCCCTGTCGGGCAGGATGGCCATCCCGCACACGGGATCTCTCACCTTATGCAATACGTGGCCCTCGTCCGGGGATAATGTCTGCTCAGAAGCAGTCTGGTTGTTGTGTTGCACTGCATTGTCATTTTTCACAGTAACTCTCCTTATGCATACCGAAGCATCTTCTGTCTTCAGGGTATGTCATGGATGCGATTACCACGAATATCGCCGGCACAGGAGTGCCTGCTACCGGCGTCCCGTTATCAGCCGTTCCGCTGACTATTCGATTCGCTGGAAGACTTTTTTACTTCCATCCGGTGAGAATGCGATAACATCGTAAGCCTCTTTTCGGGCTCCCATCTCCATTCCAGGACTTCCTGCTGGCATACCGGGGGTGGCGAGACCGTATATACCTGAACCAGACTGCATTGCCTTATGTATCGTTGTCGCAGGCACATGGCCTTCAATGATCAAATTACCGGCAACCGCGGTATGACAACTTCGCAGTCCTGCAGGAATAGCATGCTTTTCTTTCAGGGCTGACAGCGCCTGATCATTCATGACGTGAGTTCGTACTTCAAACCCGTCTTTTTCCATCGCCTTGCCCCACAGGGAACAACAGCCACAGTTTTCAGATTTGTACATATCAATCACTTTTTCACTCGCCATCGCGGGCAGTGAAAGGCCGAGAGCCAGCGCCATCAGAACCACTTTTTTCATACTCACCTCTGTATATTATCGATTTAAACCCTGACGTCAGGGTGAATCAGTAAAGAAGGACACCCACAGGGGGTGCCCTTTCAGGTTCAGGACACGCTTTTTTTATGTCTGCGCAGCCAGATTAATTTGTAGGCGGCAGGAATAATGAACAGGGACAGCAGCGGAGCCGTGATCATCCCACCAATCATGGGTGCCGCGATACGGCTCATGACTTCTGAACCTGCACCGGTTCCCCAGAGTATTGGCAGCAGACCCGCAATGATCACCGCCACGGTCATGGCTTTCGGCCGGACACGCAGTACGGCACCATGATAGAGGGCTTCATCAAGGCCTTCCGGTGTGAACGTCTCTTTACGGGACAATTCCGGGTGCGCTTCAATGGCATGACGCAGATACATCAGCATGACCACGCCAAACTCTGCTGCCACCCCGGCCAGAGCGATAAACCCCGTTCCGGTTGCGACAGACATATGGAAGCCCTGCCAGTACAGGAACCATATCCCGCCAACCAGGGCGAACGGCAGGCTCATCAGGATCAGCAGGGCTTCATCAACCCGGCGGAATGCCAGATACAACAGGATGAAGATGATCATCACCGTCATCGGCACCATCAGCTTCAGTTTCTTGTTGGCATGCTCAAGCAGTTCAAACTGTCCGGAGAATGACACGCTGGTACCCGGTCTCAGTTTCACTTTCTGACTGATCGCCGTTTTAATGTCATTAACCACCGACACCATATCCCTGCCGCGCGCGTCAATGTAAATCCAGCTGGCTGGACGGGCATTTTCCGTTTTCAGCATAGTCGGCCCGGAAACGACCTTAATATCCGCAACATCGCCCAGCGTGATCTGCTGCTTCATCGGGGTCAGGATCGGCATCTGTTTCAGGGCCTGCGGGCTGTTCCGGTAATCCTGCGGATAGCGGATATTAATCGGGTACCGGGCCACGCCTTCAACCGTTTCCCCTACCGTCGCGCCGCCGATGGCTGATGAGATGAACAGCTGCACATCGCCCACCGTCATTCCGTAGCGGGAGGCTTTTTCCCGGTTGATATCCACATCAATGTAGCGCCCGCCTTCCAGTCGCTCTGCGAGAGCAGACACTACGCCGGGTACGGTTTTGGCGACCGCTTCGATACTCTGCGCCGTTGCATCGATATCGGACAGAACCGTTCCGGACACCTTGATACCTATCGGGCTTTTGATCCCGGTTGAGAGCATATCAATACGGTTACGGATTGGCGGCACCCAGAGGTTTGCCAGCCCCGGTAAACGGACGGTCCTGTCGAGTTCTTCAATAATCTTGTCAATCGTCATGCCTGGACGCCACTGATCCTCAGGTTTGAGCTGGATCGTGGTTTCAACCATTTCGAGCGGTGCGGAATCCGTGGCGGTCTCTGCTTTACCGGTCTTGCCAAATACAGAGGCCACTTCAGGAACGCTTTTGATTAACTTGTCCGTCGTCTGCAGGAGCGCTGCAGCTTCAGCCGGAGAGACACCCGGCAGGGTCGACGGCATATACAACAGGTCGCCCTCGTTAATCTTCGGCAGAAACTCACCGCCCACCTGGCTCAGCGGCCAGATAACGGTGAAAATGGACAAGGCCGCAACCAGCAGGGTTGTTTTTGGCCAGTGGAGAACCCGCAACAGCAATGGATGATACGCTTTGATCAGTACCCGGTTCAGGGGGTTACTGGTCTCTGCAGGAATTTTCCCCCGGATCCAGAATCCCATCAGAATCGGAATGACGATGATGGCCAGCGCGGCCGCGCCCGCCATGGAGTACGTTTTCGTGAATGCCAGCGGGCCAAACAGACGTCCTTCCTGACCTTCCAGGGTAAAGATAGGAATAAAGGACAGGGTGATGATCAGCAGGCTGATAAACAGTGCGGGTCCCACTTCAACGGAGGCATCGGTAATCACCTTCCAGCGGGTGGCGTTGTCAATCTGCTCACCCGGATGCTGATGATCCCACTCCTCAAGCCGCTTATGCGCATTCTCAATCATCACAATGGCGGCATCCACCATCGCACCGACGGCAATCGCTATCCCTCCCAGCGACATGATATTGGCGTTCAGTCCCTGGAAGTGCATGACGATAAAGGCGATACACAGACCAAGCGGCAGAGAGATAATCGCCACCAGGGCAGAACGTACGTGCCACAGGAACAGGGCACAGACGATGGCCACCACGATAAACTCTTCCAGAAGTTTGGAACTGAGGTTATCAATCGCCCGGTCGATGAGCTGGCTGCGATCGTAGGTGGTCACGATTTCAACGCCTTCCGGCAGGCTGGCCTTCAGCGTCTCAAGTTTATCCCTCACTGCCGTGATAACGTCGCGTGCATTTTTACCCGACCGCAGGATCACCACGCCGCCAGCGACTTCGCCCTGGCCGTTCAGCTCGGCAATACCACGCCGCATTTCAGGCCCGGTCTGCACGCGGGCAACATCCCGCAGATAAACCGGCACGCCGTTCTCGCCTGTTTTCAGGACGATGTTATTAAAATCATCAATGCTCTGAAGATAACCGCTGGCACGGACCATATACTCAGCTTCGGCCATTTCAACGGATGAGCCACCGGCCTCCTGGTTAGACGATTCAAGGGCCTGTTTCACTTCGGGCAGGCTGATACCATACTGAGACAATTTTACCGGATTGACCTGAATCTGGTACTGTTTCACCACGCCGCCAACCGAAGCGACCTCAGCCACGTTCGGGATGGTTTTCAGCTCAAATTTCAGGAACCAGTCCTGCAGAGAACGCAGTTCTGAAAGGTCGTGTTTTCCGCTGCGATCGACAAGGGCATATTCAAATATCCAGCCCACCCCCGTGGCGTCCGGACCGATTTCAGAACTCACACCGGCGGGCAGTTTTCCCTGTACCTGGTTCAGGTACTCCAGCACGCGGGAACGGGCCCAGTACAGATCGGTGCCGTCTTCAAAAATGACATACACATACGAATCACCGAACTGTGAAAAACCACGCACGGTTTTTGCGCCAGGCACGGACAGCATGGTGGTGGTAAGTGGATAGGTGACCTGGTTTTCTACAATCTGCGGGGCCTGGCCGGGATAGCTGGTTTTGATAATGACCTGCACATCTGACAGGTCAGGCAAGGCATCGACAGGCGTGTTAATAATCGTCCATGTGCCCCAGATGCTGAGAAACAGGGCCCCCATCATGACCAGGAAACGGTTGGCGACAGAGCGCCGGATAATCCATTCAATCATCGTCGTCTCCTCAGTGCCCTGAATGCATATTTACAGGCTGGTCAGACATTGCTGGCATACTGCTTTCTGTTTTTTCAGGGTGGCGCATACGTTCCAGTGCGCCCGTAATATTGGCTTCAGAGTCAATGAGGAACAGGCCACTGACCACCACGGTATCGCCTTCATTCAGGCCGGAGCCGATGCCGGACTGTTGCTGTGACTCATGCAGAACGTGGATCTGTTTCGGCACAAACTTGCCTTCATCATCAACAGTAATCACGCGCTGTTCTTTGCCGGTATCGATAACGGCCTGGCTTGGTATCAGCAGCATCTCCTGGCTTCTGGTATTCAGTTTCAGATAGGCATTCATGCCCGGCTTGAGAAACTCATCCTTATTAGAAACCTGGAGACGGACCTGAAGCGTACGGGTTGTCTGATCCACGCTGGGAAGAATATTCCATTTTTCGACATGGAATGTTTTATCCGGATAAGCCGGTACCGAAATTTCAAACTGCGACGTATCTTTCAGCAGATAGGCGATAGATTCTGGCACTGCAGCGCTGATCCAGACCGGGTCCATTCCCTGAATCTGAGCCACCACCTTATCTTTCGAAATATTCATGCCGGTGCGCAGGTCAAATGCAGTAATGACACCATCAATAGGTGCTTTAATGGTAAAACGGGTCTGAATGCTCCGGGTAGAACGCAGTCTCTGAATATCCTCTTCCGGCATACCTGCCAGGCGAAGCCGTTCCAGAACGCCTTTAATTTGCGTGGAAGTACCACCGGTGCTGGATAACAGAAGGAATTCACTCTGTGCTTCCACCCAGTCCGGAATGGTAATATCGATAAGTGGCGTCCCCTTCTTCACATGATCGCCAATCGTCATGGGGTAGACTTTTTCGACAAACCCGTCAGAACGCGCCTGCACAATAACAAACTGATACTCGTTATAGCTGACATTAGCCGGGATTGTCTGAGAATAATTCAGCATTCCTCGCGTGACTTTTTGCGTTTTTAATCCCAGATTCTGAACCTGGGTTGGGTCGATACGGATCCCGCCACTGCTTTTATCGCCACTGTCATCAGCATATTTTGGCACCAGGTCCATATCCATAAAGGGCGATTTTCCGGGTTTATCAAATTTGGTATCCGGTTTCATTGGGTCATACCAGAAAAGCACCTTTCGTTCCGGTGCCTTTTGTTCTGTTTTTTCTGTCTTTTGTGCTGAGTTTACATACTGCCAGGCAGTAACCGATATCAGCCCCCCTGCTATGAGGCTGCTGATAATTATTGCAGCATATTTTATCTTTAAAGAAGCCATACAATTTTCCGCTAAAAAATCAAAACACCTGGCATATGCGCCTGACGGTTAACTCACACATATACCTATGTGAATGTACAGGCGCACAGGATGTAATCGCTCCGGACAGCCAATCAGGACTGCGTCACGTTAATGCTTTTGAGTAAGGAGATATTGCCCTGCTGAATAAACGAGAAATCGACATGGTTGCCTGTTTTCAGGGCATTAATAGCATCGTCTGCATTAACAAAAGTAAAGCGCATGGTCATTGCAGGCCAGCCCACCGCTGGAATTGCTTCATGCGAAATGGTGATTTTCTTAGTATTCATATCAATGTCTTTAACGACACCGGTGCCCTTGATAACTTGCTGTACCGAAGCATCACTGGCAGTATTCATATCGCCATGCTGATGTGTTTCAGCATGAAGACCGGCAGAAAACATGACAGAGAAGGCACCAAATAAAACGGCTTTAAGTGAATTACGCATTTTAATTTCCTGATTAATTAAATAAATTTACTCTACCCAACCGCCACCCAGCGCGGTAAACAGATTAATTTCGTTAACCTGCCGGGAATAGGTAAGATCGAGAATGGTTTGCTGGGTAGCGAAGAGGGAACGTTCTGCATCCAGCACTTCGATGTAACTGACAGCACCACTTGCATACAATCCTCTGGCACGCTGGAGAGTTATCTGAAGTGAATCAAGATAACGCTGCTGTGACTCAAGTTGCTGGCTAAGGCTGTCGCGCAGCGCAAGCGTGTCGGAAACATCCTTAAAGGCTGACTGAATTTTTTGTTCGTAATTAACCACCGACTGTTGCTGGCGAATTTCAGCCAGCTTCAGATTGGCTTTATTCCTGCCAGCATTAAATATAGGAATTTCAATTTTAGGGATAAAATTCCACATTCCACTTCCTGACGTAAACAGGCTGGACAGCTCCGTACTGCTTGCGGAAAGACCACTGGTCAGGGTAATTGAGGGGAAAAAGGCCGCTCGCGCTGCGCCAATATTGGCATCAGCCGCTTTCAGCTGATATTCCGCTTCCATAATATCCGGTCGCTGCAGCAAAATTTGTGAAGACAGATTTGGTGGCAATTTTACTGGGGCTATCTCCCCGCCTTTCATCCCTTTTTCTGACGGAAGTGCGCGGTACGTTCCCAGCACCAGTTGCAGGGCATTGTTTGCCTGAGCCAGATCGCCTTCTCGTTTGGCTATTTCGGCGCGGGTACTTTCGATTTGTCCTCGCGCCTGTTCAAGTGCCAGAACGTTCGTACTCCCGGTCACGAGCTGCTGCTCAACGAAAGCATAGGACTGTTGATAATTTTTCAGCGTTTCCCGCGCAATACGAAGTTGTTCGTACGCCAGTTGCTGGCTGAAATAGCTTTGTGAAACGTTGGATACCAGCAGGATGTGTACGGCCCGACGGGCTTCTTCGCTGGCAAAGTAGTTCTGGCGATCAGCATCACTCATGTTCTTAAGTTTGCCGAAAAAATCGAGCTCATAGCTGAGCTCCAGTCTCGCGTCGTACTCCTGTGTGGTCGGCTTGTCACCTTTCAGACCACCGCTGTATGTTATCCCGGATGAGGCATTCAGCTGGGGATAACGATCTGCATCCGTGACGTTGAACTGGGCTCGGGCCTCTTCAACCTTCAGGGCAGCCATTCTCAAATCACGGTTATTAGTCAGAGCTTCACCGATCAACCGGGTAACCTGGGGATCGACAAAAAAGTTACGCCAGCCCGTATCCTGATAGCCATTTACCGCTGGCGTCAGGCTGTTATGGGACAGTGAAAACTGCTGGGGTACCGGTGCTGCGGGCCGCTGATATTCAGGCGCAAGCGACACGCAGCCTGCCAGGATGAATATCGTGCTAATGCTGAGTAATTTTAATTTGAACATAACGCTTCTCGTCCAGGCAGACCTGGTAAATGGTTCAAATGAAGTCCAGAGTATTGATAGGGGTACTTTACCTAACGCTCTCTGTTTGCCGGGTGACAGGATAATGACAATGTTGTCATTTTTGCTGTAATCCGTTGATAACGATCGTGGGCGCAATAGAATGACATTAGCAGCCAGCCGGGGAGCAAGATGAAAATATTGATCGTCGAAGACGAAATTAAAACAGGTGAATATCTCAGCAAAGGGCTTACAGAGGCAGGGTTCGTAGTGGATCACGCTGATAATGGTCTTACCGGATATCATCTCGCCATGACAGCCGAGTATGATTTAGTCATTCTGGATATCATGCTACCTGATGTGAACGGCTGGGATATCATCCGCATGCTGCGCACTGCCGGAAAGGGTATGCCGGTCTTACTGCTGACAGCCCTCGGCACGATCGAACATAGGGTCAAAGGACTGGAACTGGGTGCGGACGATTATCTGGTTAAACCCTTTGCGTTTGCCGAACTGCTCGCCCGGGTGAGAACCCTTCTGAGGCGGGGAAACACGATGATCACGGAAAGCCAGTTTAAGGTGGCTGACCTCTCGATTGATCTCGTATCCAGAAAAGTCAGTCGCGCCGGAAACCGCATTGTGCTCACCAGTAAAGAGTTCAGCCTGCTGGAATTCTTCATTCGCCATCAGGGAGAGGTTCTTCCCCGCTCCCTGATTGCCTCTCAGGTCTGGGACATGAATTTTGACAGCGACACTAATGCGATCGATGTCGCAGTAAAGCGACTCCGCGCTAAAATAGACAACGATTACGAGACAAAGCTGATCCAGACAGTCCGGGGCGTGGGCTACATGCTGGAGGTCCCGGATGCATAGCAAACCTTCCAGACGCCCTTTCTCACTCGCTCTGCGGCTGACCTTTTTTATCAGCCTGTCCACGATACTGGCTTTTATCGCATTCACCTGGTTTATGCTGCATTCTGTTGAAAATCATTTTGCCGAGCAGGATGTCAGCGATCTTCAACAAATCAGCACCACACTGAACCGTATACTGCAGTCCCCGGTGGATCCGGATGATAAAAAAATAAGCAAAATAAAGGAATCAATTGCCAGCTACCGCAACGTTGCCCTTTTGCTCCTCAATCCCAGGGGGGAAGTGCTCTTTAGCTCAGCTCAGGGGGCGGCACTACGCCCGGCAGTGAATTCAGCAGATTTTAGCGAGCACAGCCGCGCACGGGATGTCTTTCTCTGGACGGTGGAGGATCCTGCGGGACCGATGGATACCGGGTCCGAAATGAAGATGGAAACATACAGGATTATCGCCTCCTCTGGTCAGGCGATATTTCAGGGCAAACAGCAGAACTATGTCATGCTGACTGGCCTATCCATTAATTTCCATCTCCATTACCTCGATGCGCTGAAAAAGAACCTGATTGCGATTGCCGTCGTGATAAGCCTGTTGATTGTTCTGATCATTCGAATCGCTGTCCGTCAGGGGCACCTGCCCCTTCGTAATGTCAGCAATGCCATTAAAAACATCACCTCCGAGAATCTTGATGCGCGACTGGAACCGACACGCGTTCCCATTGAGCTGGAGCAACTGGTTATCTCGTTCAATCATATGATTGGAAAGATTGAGGATGTCTTTACCCGCCAGGCCAATTTCTCTGCCGATATCGCGCATGAGATCAGAACGCCCATCACCAATCTGGTGACGCAGACTGAAATCGCACTGAGTCAGGATCGAACACAGAGGGAACTTGAGGATGTCCTCTATTCCAGTCTTGAAGAGTATAACCGGATGACCAAAATGGTCAGCGATATGCTGTTCCTGGCACAGGCAGATAATAATCAGCTGATACCTGACAGGGTCATGTTTGACCTCAGAGCGGAAGTCATGAAAGTCTTCGAGTTTTTCGAAGCCTGGGCCGAAGAACGCAATATCACGCTCAAATTTAACGGGATGCCCTGCCTGGTTGAGGGAGATCCACAAATGTTCAGAAGGGCGATCAATAATCTGTTATCCAATGCCCTGCGTTATACCCCGGAGGGACAGGCAATCACCGTCTCAATAAGAGAGCAGGAGAGCTTTTTTGACCTTGTGATTGAAAATCCGGGGAAACCAATCCCTGAAGAGCATTTATCAAGGTTGTTTGACCGTTTTTATCGGGTGGATCCGTCCAGACAACGAAAAGGAGAAGGCAGCGGCATCGGCCTTGCGATTGTGAAGTCAATCGTGGAAGCACATCACGGAAGAGTGCAGGTGGAATCGGACGTACACTCAACGCGTTTTATCTTATCCGTGCCCAGACTGGAGAAAATGATTCCGGACACCCAGTGCTGGGAATAAAGATTTAAATGACAAAGATGTCATTAGCCTGTCATGCAGCAAACAGAAGCCATTCGATATAATTAGTGCAACTTATCAGGAAGGCTGGATTGCTTTATCAATATCCGGCGTCAGTGGACGCCAGGAAATGAATATCCAGTCCCCTCCCGGAGAAATAAACACTTCCGAACCTGTTTCAGTTATGGAACTGAAAACACCGGTTGTACTCCCCCGGACATCACTAATTAAGAAATGGAGAGTTATCATGAAAAATATCGTATTAGCATCCTTGCTGGGCTTTGGCTTAATTTCTTCGGCCTGGGCCACTGAAACCGTGAATATCCATGAGCGGGTCAACAATGCACAGGCACCTGCTCACCAGATGCAGTCTGCTGCGGCTCCTGTCGGGATCCAGGGGACTGCACCTCGTATGGCCGGTATGGACCAGCATGAACAGGCCATTATTGCTCATGAAACCATGACGAACGGGTCGGCGGATGCGCACCAGAAAATGGTGGAAAGTCATCAGAGGATGATGGGAAGTCAGACCGTTTCCCCTACCGGGCCGTCGAAGTCATTAGCGGCAATGAATGAGCATGAAAGAGCTGCAGTTGCCCATGAATTTATGAATAACGGTCAGTCTGGCCCACATCAGGCCATGGCCGAAGCGCATCGTCGCATGCTCAGTGCAGGCTGACGGCGAGGGAAGTATCTGTGCTGTCCTTATTTCCTTGATAGATTTTTCCGTAACCGGATATATGGCAACATCTTTGCCCCCTACAGGGGGCATTTTTATCAGATTCTGCTACAGTTAACGGGCATCAACGCTAAAAGGATATTTTTTATGAAAGCCAGAAACACTTTATTTGCAGTATTAATGTTATCCCTGCCAGCGATTTCAGCAGAACATTCAGAAATGAAAATGACTGATATGTCTACCTCGGCTTCGTCACAGGAATATATGGCTGGCATGAAAGACATGCATGACAAAATGATGGCTGCCGTAAATGAGTCCGATCCCGACAAGGCTTTTGCGAAAGGCATGGTAGCGCACCATGAAGGGGCAATAGCAATGGCTGAGACCGAGCTCAAATACGGAAAAGATCCGAAAATGAGAAAGCTCGCGCAGGACATCATTAAAGCTCAAAAAGGTGAAATTGAGCAGATGAATAAATGGCTTGATAGTCAAAAGTAAACATTGTAGAAATGTCACGACAAGCGTGATTTTACATCGTTCCTGGGCGCGGGAGTCGGTTAATCTTTATATAATTCAAACCCGATTAATTTCGGGTTTTTACTACTCTGTACTCCGGTCCTTTGTTGAGGACCGGAATATATGCACCTGAGATGCTTATTTAATACATTATCTCGTCATGGATACAATGTCGCTCAGGATCTCAACCAGCTCGCTTCTCTCCTGCGTTCCGTCATGATAGGTTGATCTTGAGATGATTCTTTCTGATGTCATCTGAGGCCAGAATTTATCTAGTACATTATCGGGTTTCATTCCCACAGCCCGGCCGATTATTTTTTTAGCGTCACAGGTGTCCGTAAACGTGACGGCTACACCAGTAATTTCCTCGATAAGATCCGGGCACAGATAGTTTTCTATCTCACGTTTGCGCGTAGCGAAAAATACCTTACCGGCCTCCTCTACTTCTTTTTTACGCTTCTGGATGGACAGAACCTGTGCAGGGTCTCCCCCAATATCGGAGTCCAGAAATACGCACCAGGGAAGCCCCAGATCTTTGGCCAGATTCAATGTAACCCAGTGTTTGACGCTACCACACCCTCCTATGAGGACTGGCACTATTTTCACGTCCTCCAGAGAGGCTGGCAGCGCACCTGACTGTTTTAATGAACTGGCCGCATGCCTCAGGAAAGTAACATCCGACTTTCCCTCTACCAGAACAATCCCCTGCGCCCTTTCCATACCGGTCTCTGGCAGCACCCCCAGGCTTTCAGTGGCTTCCTTCAGCACTGCGTCATCCGGCATTTTTACTACGGGTTCACCCGCCTCATTTCGGGTAACATAACGTACGCCTTCGACAGGGATTAATCCGGCCAGCGCCGGGACATGGGTGGTGACGATAATCTGACGGTGCGGCTGGCCTGCCAGTGCCAGTAACGCTTTCATCAGCATCATCTGATAGTTCGGATGCTGTGACGTTTCAGGCTCCTCTATGGCATAAATCACATTTCTGGGCGTCCCCGCGACATTCTTTTCAGCCTCAGCCCGAAAAAAATTCAACAGGATAAGCCTCCTTATCCCGCTGCCGCGCTTATTGATGGGGATGCCATTTTCCCCGTCCAGGGTGAAATTGAAGGTCCACTTGGGTTTCTCCTTAAATCGTGGAGTCAGTTCACTGGCGAGTTCGGGGGCCATTTCACGTAATTTATCCAGCGTTCTCTGTGCGACATCCAGGACGCTGTCCTGAATCTCATTTTCCAGCGCTGTAATTTTGTCCTGCAGCGCAGCCTGAGCGTCTTTTACGGCCTGCTGTAAGGGGTTTTTAGCTTCGGAATCCCCGTCGCTGCTTTCCCTGTCGGCTTTGAAAATCGCATACGTGGGCAGCAAATCGAGGATCTTACCCCATAATGATTTTGTGTCGGTTCCGAACTCTTTATCGACATCCAGCATAATTTCCGAACAGGTATAGGGGGCTGCGGCTTCCCTGATGGCCTGACGCCATAACGATGCAGTGCGTTTATCCGCCACATTTTTTTCAACTTCTTTTCCCACCGCCTTGAGCTCAGAAATTTTCATGCCCAGTAAATTTCTCAGGGGCTCCTCATCCGGGTGGATGCAGCGGATGCAGGTCTGCTCCGGTTTTCCTGAGGTCGTTGCTTTAAACGTTTTGACGATTTCAAAATTGCCGTCCTCATTCAGCAGATGTTCTGAGGCGAGCGTGGTCTGCACCCTGTCGTCGATCATGATAAAATCGGGCAGGTCATCAAATTCACAGGCTATTTCAAAACGGCCGTCCCCTTCTCTTAGGCTGAAACAGTTCATGTCATTCTTGTCAGCCTTCATTCCTTCTGTTTCAAAAAAAATAGCCAGCGCTTCCAGAAGCGTTGATTTCCCAAAGTCATTACGACCGACAATACCCGTCATGCTTTCATCAATAATGATTTCAGTAGAGTTTCTGTAGCCTCTGAAGTTTTTCAGTTTTAATTTTCTGAGCCGCATATGAAGTCCTGTGTGTAAGAAAGCGTTTTGCTGCAACCTGAATACAAAATATATTTTCAAATGCCTGCCAACAAGCAGGGATAACCGTTATTCAGAATATCTTAACGACATTTCGGGATTATGATCTGGTCGCGCTTTCAGAACTTTACTGCCCCTCAAAACACCGGAAACTAACTTGTGGTTGGTTACATGGCAAAGTTAAAACTCCAGAATCACGGGTAATGATTTCAATGCTTATTATATTTTTTGGAATTGACTCATGAGCTTTATAATTTAAATGATAATAATAACCATTCTTTTATGCGTAATATTTGCTACTGACACTGATGAATTTAAAAGAAGATAGATTTTCATTTACGGATTATTTCCTAAATTCATCGATAATGTGATCGACATAAAATTTTCACTGAAGAATGAAGAGATAATTTAAGGCCGAGCGAAATAGCTCAAAATGGTGTATTTAACATAACAGAAGAAATGAAAGGCTCTATCGCAACCTGATACTTCAGGCCGCTAAGGGGTTAATCTTGTTGAAGAAAAATTAGACCGGGAAGCGCCAGGCGTCACCATTTCTCCCGCCTGGCTGGAAGTGAAGAATAATTGTGCATAGCTCCGTATTCGGGCTTTGCATCTGACAATGGTTCCCTGGATGAAAGTACGATCTCCACTCCAAGGACGCTGAACACCCTAAACAAACGCTCAAAACCCGCACTTGCAGGGTTGGCCTCTAGTCGGGCATAAGTTTGCTGTGTTATACCCAAACGTTCAGAAACATCTTTTTGCGTCAGTCCATTGGCTTTGCGAAAGCCGATTAAAACAGGACGTAACTGATTCAAAGTCTTCAAAGCGTATTGAGTGTTCATAAGTGACCTTCCGTATCGACGAGTTAACAAGCATAACGCAGGGATTTACAGCATATAGGCTGTAATGCTCATTAACAGACTATAGGCTGTAATACGAATCCTGCCAAGATGCGGCATCTTTCAAATACAAGGCCGTATTGGGTAAGCAGTACACCGTTATATAGCACCCCTTGCCCCTTTGCTGGAGAGGGACCCACGTGATCGCAGGTCTTTTAGACGTTGTTGCTAACCGGCATCATACACAGGTGGTAACCCCCAGGGAAACTCTATGAGTGATAATTTATTCCTGCCCCAGTCAAAATATAAAACCTTATCTAACTAGCTTTCTTAGTATTTTATAAATGAAGTGAAATTAGCGAAGAAGTTTTACATTGTAAAGTGAGCAAAAATATTTACCATTCAACTGGCAAAATTTACAATCTGCAGCCCTTAGCCTGAGAAAATGCACATTAACAGAATAATCATCAAGTCCGATAGAGGCATAACTTACGTCCTCAAAAATATCAGAAATAAATGAGTTGAAATTACAAAAATTAACTTCACTTAACATCTTGAACACCGCAGAAATATATCTATCATGCATTATCTTGACTTCGATAACCTTAGATAAACTTGAATGCGACTTACATTTGAAGAGATCAAAGAGAAAGTAAATCAGCATATTTTTATTGTCCGAAATCCATTTTAAAATTTTATTACGTGCACATGGTAATATATACACTGGATTTTTGAAAGGGTTTGAAACGTCAACCACAAGGGAACAATAACCATGAGGATTTATTCCACTTATAATTAAGTCACTAAGTCCTTTCACTGCATTCAAATAGTTATCAAAACAAACCTCATATAAACTGGTACTATGAACTGCACATTTAGATTCAAACAACCATCTATGACGCAGATAACCAATGCCTTTAGAGTGTATATCTTCAACAATACATTTGTGACAGTAACGAATGTTTGAGATGTTTACCAATGGATATGAATTAGTTATGTGAAAATTTTTCCGACAGGCATCTTCAACAGCGTTAAAATACCCGTAAACACCAGAAGATAACGACACTATATTGGAAGTTAGTATATAACCATTTCTAGTGGCAAGAATGTCATATATATCCTGCAAGCTATGCAATTTGTACATATCAATCAGTTCGAAACGAGGAAAGGCATCGTACCTTAGTGCGCCATGCTTTGATATTATGTTCCTGCAATTGGATAAGTTATACATTATCTGTGAACGCAGAAGAAAACTGTGCCACAATTCATTTTCGTAAACCATATAACTCCCTCTTATTTAATTAGTTCCATTTTTCTGAGAAGTATCATTGTCATTGGTAGTTTATCTCTGTATTTCAAAAGCCAGCCATGCCCTCCCAGTAAAGCATCTAGACTTGTAAGTGACATCGAGTACTGCCCCTGAGATAAAACATCATTTATTAATGATGATGAGATAATATCTCTCTCGCTCCAGTCTACTCTTTTATTTTTATAGCATCGTATTGTTTTAGGAAGACAGGAATTAAGCCAGTCACATTCATGTTTATTTAGCCAATAGAAACTTGCATAACAACTTTCTTTGACTAACTTTCGTGTTATAGAAACGGATTGATTATGTATAAATCTTAATATTTTCTGCTTATGACGCCGTCTTAAAGAATCTTTTTTACATTTTTTACGCCATGAGCATAAACCGTAACAAGATGAAATTACAGAGGATACAGCTCCTTCCGATAATGAGTTTTTCTCAGCTATGGATGCCAGACTAAACCCCCTTACAGCCATAGACTTGATAAGCAATTCAGTGAATATATTAATTTTTGTGTTTCGCTTAAACGCCCTCAGGTATTTTTTATAAATAAGTGTTTTAATGTAACATCTGCTGCGACTAAATTCCTTCCCAAGGTTGCTAACACTAGTATTATTTTCAACTATATGAAAACTGTATTTCTTATGACTTTTAAAGATTTCTTTCTTTTTATTAGTACGACTTCCTGCATACGTTGGCCAGCAAGTATTTAACAAACAATAACAAAGCAAAAGATGCTTTGTGGGATGCTGACAACATTTGTCTTTGAGTATAGGCTCCCAGTAATGATAATCAGTTAGGGATGTTGGTATAAGTCCCGATGAACCCTCCCCAAATAACTGGCACTTAGCATAAACATGTGCGTAGAATACATTTTTCTTTAAATTTCCATCCAATGATAATAAATTCAACTTTTTAAGTACATCCATGTAATTGGGGTGTGTAATATCTTTTCTTCTGATTATATTTAGGGACTCATAACAAAACTTAGCAAAATCGAAGTCTATCTCATTGCTAAGTTGTTCTGTATACGAAACAGGAGGCATCAGTCCAATACGTATGTGCGGTGAAGAAGGGACATGGATGCTTTCAAGCGCTACCGGATGCCGATGGCAGGTTGTAACCCCATGAAGCTGATGCGCCAGATGCCAATAAGTAACACCATAATGAAAAGTATCTTCACGAGCGCAAACCGGGCAAAACTTCAATAGTGTGCGCTGCCCTAGTGAAAAATTACTAAGGCGGCACAATCGATTAAGCCTGGCAGGGGTCGTGTTGAAATCCATAATTTCATTACGACTGATTGGTAGTGCCCAGGCAAAAAGAGGGAGTAAAGTCTGTTCATGCCAGAGCTGATCAGCACTTTCGGATGTATGAAGAGAAATAGCCTTTAATCCTGAATTGAGAATTGGATGGACGTTCATATCAGGTTTGTTGAAAATGATCGTTAACAGAGAAGATGGGGACATACCGTACACGGTAGTTGTCCGACAAAACCGGCTGAACAAGGATTCATCAGGCAAAACAGGCAACATTCTCATTTCCCACACCTCTCTTTGACCGTTACGAACTGTTACCTCATTACAATTTATTAAGTGGATCTATATTTATAAGCCCGCAACGCTGAAGAGCATCGTAGGTATTTTTCTTTTCAGCTGTTCTGTTGATAACAAGATCGTGGTCAAGAGACAGTATTTTCTCGTCGAAATTGCGCAAAACCTCGTCTATTTTTCCTACGAATTCCTTGTGCTGTGGCCTGTCTATATCCCCAGGGATCAAAGACTTTAGGGACTTCTCTGCCATGATTTTAGCCGAAGCATCACCCTCATTAGATGCAGAGAGCCATTTAGCTTCCTCATCTTCAGTCGCGGCCCCCGGGAGTGGAGTATCCTTATATTCCTCCGTATGACTCACGAGTACCGGTACAGAGGCCGACAAGACTGCGCCAGTGATGATTTCATTGCCGCTACCGATAACCTTTAATTGTGCCCCCCGATAAATCATCTGAGCCAATCCAATATTGCCTTTAGATAAAATGAATAATTTTTCGTTTAACTCATCATTTAATGGAGTTTCAACATTTGTCCATTGTAATGGCCATAAATAATGAATAAACGATTGCCAGTCTTGTGAATCGTATCTAACATTCTTAATTTTCATGTAACCACCAGACTCTGCCCGCCTGGCAATTCTCATTTTCTTTGTCAGCGTCTCGTCAAAAGGATGATTTCCACAAAAAACCATAGATACCCCCATGGAATCTACAATTTCATGTAAAAAATCAATCAACTTACTCTCACCCCCGGTTCTTGAAAATTTAAGCCTCTGCATTTCATCAATAACAAGGATACCCAAAAATGATGATTTAATTCTTTGTGCAATCTGGCGAGCCAGAGCACCATTTCTAATCTCAGGTGTAGTTCGTTCAATACCAATTGCATCATCTAATTTTTGTAAAATCTCTTCACAAAGGTCTCTCACACTTGAATTGTATGGACAATTAATCTTTACCCATACAATTTGCTTACTGAAGCCGGGAAAAACTCCTTTATAGCTGCTGTGTTCTATAATCTGAGGGAAATGATCCATGACTTGCTCAATCATGGTAGTTTTTCCAGAACCACTCATTCCAACTATCGTAATAGTTTCAGCCTGGGATTTAAAATATCCACTTTCTGGCTCAATATCAGGACGCTCATTTCCATAGTAATGAAGATATTGAATTGTTCCGCTTTTTAAAGGATTACGAGCTGCATAGCTTTCCCTAAGTGCCCGTAAGATCATCTTATAAGCCTGGATAAGATTGGTTTGAGGGCAACGGAATTTCTTTATACGTTCGACATACTGCTCTCTAACATTCGCCGGGGCAGTCCAGCGGATTTTTTCGTCAATTTCGGGGAAATAACTCATTTCCAGAAGTACTTCATCTTCCGTAAGCGCTTCAGGAAGTGCTTCAATTAAGGGATTGCCACGATACTCAGGTAACTCCTGTTCTTTATATATCGCTGAAACGCGCCGTATAAGATTCATTATTCTGCGTCCTCAGTCTTCTTCTTACCTTTTAACCATCTTTGTTTCTCCTCCCGGCCAGGCAAAAGCAGAACATTACTGGATGAAGGAAGTAGGGGTTCAGATCTTCCATTAGCAACATGAGTTCGCCCTAATGAATCAAGTTCATTTTTCCTGTTCTTTTTAATATCTTTACCATGTACCCGGCGAGATTCGTATATTTCATTTAATCTTTCGTTACCTTTCCTGTTAAATTCATCTTTATTATTGATATTGCTGAGCGAATCCAGAGTAAATAAATTAATTTCTTTTTGAGTATCTACCCAATCAGCCATTACATCTGTATCAAGATGAGCTTTCCCTTTAAATACATCTCTTTTCTTAAGTAGGTAATGTTTTTTGAAAATGCTATTTTTGTCAAATCTTACATATATATAATCTACGCAATTGTCATCTATTCTTGCTTCACAAGTGGTTCTTCCAAATACTCTGACACCTGATGCAATTTCAGGATCACATTCATAAAAAAGATTATTGTACTGAATCCCACCGGCGGTAATGTTAGCGTTCACAGGGATTAACAATCGTGCGATCACTTCGTCGGCCCCAACGGCTCTTGCGCTGAATCTCCCGTGCTTTAAGCTTATCATCCAACTATTTTTTGGTGATATTACGAGATCATTTTCAATCAGTAAGGGATTGATATAAGCCAGTTCCTCATACGTTCTCTGATTATGTGCAAGTATCTCCCGAATCAGTAAAGACGTGACCTCCTGAATCGTTAAACAAGCCCTGGATTGCGGTGTTGGCTCTCCTTTAACAATCTTTCCCCTTCGTGTTGTTCCAATAAGCCTATGAATAACCTCATCATTCAGAATGCCGAAACAGCGTTCAACAATGCTTTTTCTGTCGCCTCTACCGACTGGCGCAAACTCAAGTTTTGTCAGGGGGGTCATCTCTTCCTGAGGTTTAAGACCAATCATCTCCCCGTTGTCACACATCAATGTTAATGGAATGTGAGAACAAGGCCAATCATCATCAGTAATAGAGATTCCAAATAATCTACAATATTCTTTTTTTGGCATAAAGCAATTTGCTAACGCTTGTCGGGCGGCTCGCCATGAAGCATGGTATAAAGAAACATGAAGGCCAACAATCATTCTTGTTGCACGATCCACCACTGTATAAATAGTAGGACGCCCAATGACTTTTCGTCTGTTTAAACTCGAAATAAGATGTACATCAGCGACAGTTGAGTCTATTTCGAAAACATCACCCGGCAAAACAGTTGTATTAGCCACACTACCTAAAAGCGCCCGCATTTTGAGGTCTATTTCTTTTTTCGTGTTCTTCTTATTTATCGAGAAATCTTTAGTGAAGAGTTTTTTATTCCAGTATGAAAATTGTTTTAAAGAAGGAACATATGGAGCTCTATTTTCTAGGTTTGCTGTTTTAATTTCATCCCTAAAATACAAATCAATATGTCTCTCTAATGTTTTCTTTATCGTATCTCCGTTAACTTTATAATGATACGTAATGAGAGATTTTCTAATATTATTTATATCTCTTTCATTAAGAATGAAAACACGTGATCGTTCATTAGGTAATGCTCTGTTTTTTTTGGAATTCCCAAGTTTAATTTCATGTTTGATTCTACTTTTCCCAGCGGCGCCACAGTTCGAGAATGCGGGTAGCAATGCATAAATATCCTGCCCATGTCGCCAATACAACGCCAGAAGCGTTCTGATAGTATATTGTGATATTTTTTTATTTCTTGAGTAATCCATTAAAAGGTGCGACTTTTTATGTAATGCATAGTCGAACAGAAACATTCTGTCATCTACAAGATCTTTAATGATATTGTAATTTTCATCTCGCCTTCCTCTGTCTTTATCTGTTAATTCTTTCTCATCTACTAACATATATGAAGGATATATATAATCTTTACAAGTTATGCTATTTGATTCAATATAATATTTAAACATTGAAAATGAGAAAGGGATTGGCTTACCCGTTCTTTCTGATTTTATTTTAAACAAAATTAACAAATCGACCTTTCTGTCAAAATCCAAAACACGGTAAAGTCCCTCTGCAAGCAAATCAGTGCCTTGAGAGAGCCAGACTGAATTCCTAATAATATCCATTTGCGTTCAGTCCTATATAGTGGTCATTGGAAATTATCTTTATCAGACCGGTTTCGAGTATTGGATATGATAAATCAACATTTATCATTTTTAATCCAATCATTGCCTGCAATAACATCATCGCTTCTTGTGCATCTACCCCAAAGATTGATGAAATCATTGCACGTAGTCCTACTATGGGATAAACATCTGGTTTAAGCTTCCATAGGATTTTATCAAGAGGATATTTATCATAAAATTCAGAACCATCTCTTAATACAGAAGTAGCCCAGCAAATGTTTTTACCGACGACGTTATTGAGTTCCGAGCCAACATAAATTTGAAACTCAACATCAATCAACTGCCAAAACATCCTCTCTATTTCAAGTTTTTGGGCTTCGCGTTCAGGTATGCTCTCGTTATGTTTTACTGCTATAGCTTTGTATCGAAGTCCGCCTTCAGGAGTTCTCAAGGTCAGTAAAAAATCGGTTGTCATAACATTCAGAACTTCGACAGGTACTCCTCTTACTCCCCTCACCATAGGATGTTGAAAATGTAGATGATTTGCTATTTGTTGGGTAAGCCGGAGAGGAAAGAGTGGGAATTGTTCCCGGATATCAATCACCGAGTCATTAAACTCAGCCAGATAGAAAAAGTTACTTTCGACAGAAGAAAGGAGATGATGGTTTCGAAACGTCTTAAGGCCAAAGACTATCGAACGGTTTCCACGGGATTTAACGTCCTGAGCTCTAAGCCAGGGCTGATAACTTTGGCCATAGCCCACTCCTATGCCGTCACCTAGCGCATTTTCATAATCCAAATAGGATTTGAGACGCCTACCCCTAGCCATGATCGTACCCTAAAAACGACATTGATACGTACCTATATGTGCATTTTATAGTCTCCAACCCTATAACCACACATTCAGTAAGTATACAACATTAGCGTCGTTTTTTGAGAATGGTTACAACTTTAGTGCTTTGTGTACAACTTTATTGTCCTCGGACATCAGCCAGCGCTTGCGCGCATGCCCAGGCACTGGCCCACGCCCACTGGAAGTTATACCCGCCGAGCCAGCCGGTCACGTCCATCACTTCACCAATGAAATAAAGACCCGGCACGTTGCGGGCTTCCATCGTGCGGGATGAGAGTTCGTTTGTATCCACGCCGCCCAGCGTCACTTCCGCCGTGCGGTAGCCTTCGGTGCCGTTTGGCTGTACGCGCCAGTTCGTCAGCGTCTCCACCAGCGTTTCCTGCTCGCGGCTGTTGAGCTGCTTGAGCGCAACATCCGGAATTTGCCCTAACACCTGCAAGCACTCCACGAGACGCTTCGGCAACTGCATCGCCAGGGTATTTTTCAGGCTTTGATTCGGGTGCGCGGCGCGTTGCTCGTTGAGGAAGGCGTCCAGATCGCAGTCCGGCACCAGGTTTACGGAGACAAACTCCCCCGGCTGCCAGTAGCTGGAGATCTGCAATACCGCCGGCCCCGAGAGTCCACGATGGGTAAAGAGCAGGTTTTCGCGGAACACCGTGCCGTCTTCGGCCGTAATGACCGACGGTACAGACACGCCGGAGAGTGTCTGAAGCTGCTCCAGCAGCGGCTTATGCAGCGTGAACGGTACCAGCCCGGCGCGGGTGGGCAGTACCTTCAGGCCAAACTGCTCGGCAATTTTATAGCCGAACGGTGAGGCGCCCAGCCCCGGCATCGAGAGGCCGCCGCTGGCGATCACCAGGTTATCGGCGCTGACGGTCTCACCGTTGAGTTGCAGCGTGTAGCCCTGCTCGTCACGGGCGACGTCCAGCACTTCGGTGCGCAGGCGCATTACTACGCCGCCTTTCTCGCACTCGGCCACCAGCATATCAACGATTTGTTGCGCGGAGTCGTCGCAGAACAGCTGTCCCAGCGTCTTCTCATGCCACGCGATACCGTGTTTACCCACCAGTTCGATAAAATCCCACTGGGTATAGCGCGCCAGCGCAGATTTGCAAAAATGGCGGTTCTGGCTCAAATAGGCCGCAGGCTCGACATAAAGATTAGTAAAGTTGCAGCGCCCACCGCCAGACATCAGGATCTTGCGGCCAGGCTTTTTTCCGTTATCCAGCAGCAGCACGCGACGACCCGCTTGTCCGGCCATCGCCGCACAAAACATACCCGCCGCACCGGCGCCAATAACTACGGCATCAAACCTTTCCACGTCAAAATCCTCTTCGTTAACTGCCGCGGATTGTAAAGTTTCCTCAGTGGTCGCACCAGCGTAAAAAGATATTACAAAGCCATTTCATTGATATTTAAAGATTATCCTTTCAGGCACATTTCTCAAATCAGGTGGTATGTCAAAAAAAGTCTATATTTCACTTTGCCCGTTGCGCATTTGTCCTGGATAATGCGCCGCGTTCATGTCCTCAAAATGGCGTAACGTCCTATGCTACATTTGTTTGCCGGCCTGGATTTACATACCGGGCTTTTATTATTGCTTGCTCTGGTTTTTGTGCTGTTTTACGAAGCGATCAACGGCTTCCACGACACTGCAAACGCAGTAGCAACGGTTATCTACACTCGCGCAATGCGATCGCAGCTTGCGGTTGTTATGGCGGCGGTATTTAACTTTTTTGGTGTCCTCCTGGGCGGACTGAGCGTTGCGTATGCCATTGTGCATATGCTGCCAACGGATCTGCTGCTTAACGTGAGTTCCGGTCATGGCCTGGCCATGGTGTTCTCTATGCTGCTTGCTGCGATTATCTGGAACCTCGGTACCTGGTATTTCGGCCTGCCGGCATCCAGCTCTCACACCCTCATCGGCGCGATTATCGGTATCGGGTTAACCAATGCCCTGATGACCGGGACCTCCGTCGTTGATGCGCTGAATATCCCGAAAGTTCTCGGCATTTTCGGCTCTCTGATCATCTCCCCTATCGTCGGTCTGGTGGTGGCGGGTGGCTTGATTTTCATCCTGCGTCGCTACTGGAGCAACACGAAAAAACGTGCGCGTATCCACCTGACGCCAGCAGAGCGTGAGAAGAAAGACGGCAAGAAAAAGCCGCCGTTCTGGACGCGTATCGCGCTGATCATTTCCGCTATCGGCGTCGCCTTCTCTCATGGCGCGAACGATGGTCAGAAAGGTATCGGCCTGGTGATGCTGGTTCTGATTGGCGTCGCACCGGCGGGCTTCGTGGTTAACATGAACGCCTCCGGTTACGAAATCACCCGTACCCGTGATGCGGTAAACAACGTTGAGACTTACTTCCAGCAGCATCCTGATTTGCTGAAGAAAGCGACCGGCGTGGACCAGCTGATTCCTTCTCCGGAGTCAGGCGCAACGACGGCACCGGGCGAGTTCCATTGCCATCCGGCAAACGCGATTAACGCGCTGGAACGTGCGAAAGGCATGCTGGCCGATATCGAAAGCTATGACAAACTGGCTGTTGAACAGCGTGGTCAGCTGCGTCGCATCATGCTCTGTATCTCCGACGTGACCGATAAAGTCGCGAAGCTGCCAGAGGTTAATGCTGACGACCAACGTCTGCTGAAGAAACTGAAAGGCGATATGCTCAATACCATTGAGTACGCGCCAATCTGGATCATCATGGCGGTCGCGCTGGCGCTGGGTATCGGTACGATGATTGGCTGGCGTCGTGTGGCGACCACCATCGGCGAGAAGATCGGTAAGAAAGGCATGACCTATGCGCAGGGTATGTCCGCGCAGATGACGGCAGCGGTATCTATCGGTCTGGCGAGTTACACCGGTATGCCAGTCTCCACCACCCACGTACTCTCTTCGTCCGTGGCAGGTACAATGATTGTTGACGGCGGCGGTTTGCAGCGTAAAACCGTGACCAACATCCTGATGGCCTGGGTGTTCACCCTCCCGGCGTCCATCCTGCTGTCTGGCGGTCTGTACTGGATTTCGCTGAAGCTGATTTAATCGGCTGAAGGCGACAAAAAAGCGGGTCAGGAAACTGGCCCGCTTTTTTTATGCTCAGTGCCAAATCATCAGCGCAATCATACTCACCACAACCAGACCACACAGGGCGCTGGTCAAAATGAACTGACGACGCAGGCGCTCGCAGCGACGGATAAACTCTTCATCGTGGTGATCGCGGTAGCGTTGGTAGTAGATATACCCCACCAGACGCATCTGCTTGCTGGGCTGTCCGTGCGAGGTGAAGAACCCTCCACCGTCCACATACTGATAAAGCAACGGATCGCAACCACGAAGTACCACTAACAGCGCACGTAACGATGAGAAGTAGCGCGCCATATTCACTATGCAAACCACGCATAACGCCCAAAACAATGCGACGGTGCTAATCATACATCCTCCCCGGCGTCCGCCCACGAAGCAAGGCTCCTGAGCTACCGCACCCCAATGCCCTGACAGACAGTTCAGTGAAAGAATGACCAAAAGTCGATCCGGTTCGCGTTTTAATATCCGAACGGCTCATTAAATAGTGTAGGAGATCCGTTAATTTTTTTGCCACAAGGTTAATCGTTATCAACACCAAAGCTTGAAAAATATGTTTAACTGGGCCGTAATGAAAGCATCAGACGACGGCTTTCCCATTTAGTCATCGATAACTTAAGGAAGGAGTAACACTATGGCTTACAAACACATTCTTATCGCGGTAGACCTCTCCCCGGAGAGTAAAGTGCTGGTTGATAAAGCAGTATCCATGGCACGTCCCTACAACGCGAAAGTTTCGCTGATTCACGTAGATGTGAATTACTCCGACCTCTACACCGGTCTGATCGACGTGAATCTCGGCGATATGCAGAAACGCATCTCCGAAGAGACTCACCACGCGCTGAGCGAGCTTTCTACCAACGCGGGCTATCCGATCACTGAAACCTTAAGCGGTAGCGGCGATCTGGGCCAGGTGCTGGTTGATGCGATTAAGAAATACGATATGGACCTGGTGGTATGTGGTCACCATCAGGACTTCTGGAGCAAACTGATGTCTTCCGCGCGCCAGCTGATTAACACCGTTCACGTGGATATGCTGATTGTTCCACTGCGTGACGAAGAAGACGAGTAAGTGCGTTAAATTCCCCTCACCCTAACCCTCTCCCAAAGGGAGAGGGAATAGATCGAGGATGTAGGCCGGGTAAGGCGAAGCCGCCACCCGGCTTTTTCTATTCCGGCGTACCCGAATAAATATCAAACCGGTGCCCTTTCGTGGTCACCGCGTTAGTGGTCGCAACGTCCGCCAGCGGCGGCGCATAGTCCGGCCGCTTCACCACCACACGCTTCGTCGCCAGCTGACGAGCCGGTTCCAGCAGGCCATCGGCATCTAAATCTGGCCCCACCAGCGACTGAAACACCCGCATCTCTTTCTTCACCAGCGCGCTTTTCTGCTTATGCGGGAACATGGGGTCGAGATAAACCACCTGCGGGCGCGGGGTGATGTCGGTGAGCGCCGTCAGGCTGGAGGCATGAATAAGTTGCAAACGTTCCTGTAACCACGAGCCGATTTCCGGGTCCGCATAGCCCCGCGTCAGCCCGTCGTCAAGCAGCGCGGCGACAACCGGATTACGCTCCAGCATCCGCACCCGGCAGCCCACCGAGGCCAGCACAAACGCATCGCGCCCCAGCCCCGCCGTGGCGTCCACCACGTCCGGAAGATAGCTCCCTTTAATGCCAACCGCCTTGGCCACCGCTTCGCCGCGACCGCCGCCGAACTTACGCCGGTGCGCCATCGCGCCGCCGACAAAATCGACAAAAATCCCGCCAAGCTTTGGCTCATCGCGCTTGCGCAGCTCCAGATGTTCCGGCGTCATCACCAGCGCCATCAGGTTGTCTTCATCATGTTCCAGCCCCCAGCGGGCCGCCAGAACAGATAAGGCGCCGTCCCCGGCGCCTGTTTCATCTACTAAGCAGATCTTCACGTAGCAATCAGCCTTTGATTCCGTAATGCTCCAGCATCGCATCCAGCTGCGGCTCGCGGCCACGGAAGCGTTTGAACAGCTCCATAGGCTCTTCTGAACCGCCGCGGGTCAGGATGTTGTCGAGGAACGACTGACCGGTTTCGCGGTTGAAAATCCCCTCTTCTTCGAAGCGCGAGAAGGCATCCGCCGCCAGCACGTCGGCCCACAGGTAGCTGTAGTAGCCTGCGGCGTACCCGCCTGCGAAGATATGGCTGAACGCGTGCGGGAAACGTCCCCAGGTTGGCCCTGGAATAACGGCAACCTGCTTTTTAATCTCAGCCAGGGTTTCGAGGATTTTCGCCCCCTGCTCCGGGCTGAACTCGGCGTGCAGGCGGAAGTCGAACAGGCCGAACTCCAGCTGGCGCAGGATAAACATCGCCGCCTGGTAGTTTTTCGCTGCCAGCATTTTATCCAGCAGTTCTTTCGGCAGCGGTTCACCCGTTTCGTAATGACCGGAGATAAACGCCAGCGCGTCCGGCTCCCAGCACCAGTTTTCCATAAACTGGCTAGGCAGCTCGACCGCATCCCATGGCACACCGCTGATACCGGCGACGCCAGCGGTTTCGATGCGGGTCAGCATGTGGTGCAGGCCGTGACCGAACTCGTGGAACAGGGTGATCACTTCATCGTGGGTAAACAGCGCAGGTTTGCCGCTCACCGGACGGTTGAAGTTACAGGTCAGGTAGGCGACCGGTTTTTGCAGGGAACCATCCGCTTTACGCATCTGGCCCACGCAGTCGTCCATCCACGCCCCGCCGCGCTTGTTCTCACGCGCGTAGAGATCGAGGTAGAAGCTGCCGCGCAGTTCGTTTTTCTCGTCATACAGCTCAAAGAAGCGCACGTCCGGATGCCAGACGTCGATGTCGGTACGCTCTTTCGCGGTAATGCCGTAGATGCGTTTCACCACCTCGAACAGGCCGTTAACGGCTTTGTTTTCCGGGAAGTACGGACGCAGTTGTTCGTCGCTGATGCTGTAGAGATGCTGTTTCTGTTTTTCGCTGTAGTACGCGATATCCCACGGCTGAAGCTCGTCTACGCCGAACTCCGCTTTCGCAAAGGCGCGCAGCTGAGCCAGTTCTTTTTCACCCTGAGGACGGGCGCGTTTCGCCAGATCGGTCAGGAAGTCGAGCACCTGCTGTGGGTTCTCGGCCATTTTGGTGGCGAGGGATTTATCCGCGTAGCTGTCGAAGCCCAGCAGCTGTGCCAGCTCGTGGCGCAGGGCGAGGATCTCCGCCATCACCGGGCTGTTATCCCATTTGCCCGCATTCGGCCCCTGATCGGAGGCGCGGGTGCTGTAGGCGCGGTACATCTCTTCGCGCAGGGCCTGGTTGTCGCAGTAGGTCATCACCGGCAGATAGCTTGGGATATCCAGCGTTAACAGGAAGCCTTCCTGCTCTTTCGCTTCGGCCTGGGCTTTTGCTGCCGCCAGCGCGCTTTCCGGCATGCCCGCCAGTTCAGATTCATCGGTAATCAGCTTCGTCCAGCCCATGGTAGCGTCGAGGACGTTATTGCTGTACTGGTTGCCCAGCTCGGACAGGCGCGCAGCGATTTCACCGTAGCGAACCTGTTTTTCTTTTGGCAGGCCAATCCCGGACAGTTCGAAATCACGCAGGGCGTTATCGACCGATTTTTTCTGCGCCGTGTTCAGTTCGGCATAGTGGTCGCCGTCGCGCAGGTCGCGGTAGGCTTTGTAGAGCCCCTCATGCTGGCCGACCCAGGTGCTGTACTCAGAGAGCAGCGGCAGGGTTTGCTCGTAGGCTTCGCGCAGCTCCGGGCTGTTTTTTACCGAGTTCAGGTGGCTCACCGGGGAGAAGATGCGCCCCAGCACGTCGTCCACTTCGGCCAGCGGCTGACACAGATTTTCCCAGGTGTACGGCCCGCCCTGCGCGACCACGCTTTCTACCGCCGCGCGGCAGTTGTCCAGCGATTGCGTAACCGCTGGAACCACATGCTCGGGGAGGATTTTAGAAAACGGTGGCAACGAAAAAGGCGTCAGTAATGGATTGGTCATAAACGCTGTCCTGTTGAAATAGGTGAATGAAGCGCGCATCCGGCGCTGTGCATATTGTTCAGTAATGGGGTTAAGTGTAGAGGATTTCAATGCCAGACGTGGCGGAAAAGAGCCCGGTGGCGCTGCGCTTACCGGGCCTGCGGGTAATCTGTGCCGTTCTGCTGTAAACTGTGGCAAATCGTCAATTCAGCGGAATATCATTACCCATGCTCAGTTATCGCCACAGCTTCCACGCAGGCAACCACGCCGACGTCCTCAAACACACCGTTCAGAGCCTGATCATCGAATCGCTTAAAGAAAAGGATAAACCGTTCCTTTATCTGGACACCCACGCGGGCGCGGGCCGTTATCAGCTGAGCGGCGAGCATGCTGAGCGTACCGGTGAATATCTGGAAGGGATTGCGCGTATCTGGCAGCAGGACGATCTGCCTGCCGAGCTGGAGCCGTACATTGGCGTGGTGAATCACTTCAACCGCAACGGCCAGTTGCGTTACTACCCTGGCTCCCCGCTGATTGCCCGCCAGCTGCTGCGCGAGCAGGACAGCCTCCAGTTAACCGAGCTGCACCCGAGCGACTTCCCGCTGCTGCGTTCTGAGTTTCAGAAAGATAACCGCGCCCGCGTAGACAAAGCCGATGGTTACCAGCAGCTGAAAGCCAAACTGCCGCCGGTTTCCCGTCGCGGCCTGGTGCTAATTGACCCACCGTACGAAATCAAAACCGACTATCAGGCGGTGGTGACCGGCATTAACGAAGGTTACAAACGCTTTGCGACCGGCACCTATGCTCTGTGGTATCCGGTAGTGCTGCGCGCGCAAATTAAACGCATGATCAAAGACCTCGAAGCGACGGGCATTCGCAAAATCCTGCAAATTGAGCTGGCGGTGCGCCCTGACAGCGACCAGCGCGGCATGACCGCGTCCGGCATGATCGTCATTAACCCGCCGTGGAAGCTCGAAGCACAGATGAACAACGTGCTGCCGTGGCTGCACAAAACGCTGGTGCCAGCCGGTACGGGTCACGCCACCGTGAGCTGGATCGTGCCGGAGTAATCGCAGCCATCGGTGGAAACTATTGATTTCAGGTATACAATCGCGGCAATTCACGATTAAGGACAACGCTATGACTAAGCATTATGACTACATCGCAATCGGCGGCGGCAGCGGCGGCATCGCCTCCATCAACCGTGCAGCCATGTACGGCCAGAAGTGTGCGCTGATTGAAGCCAAAGAACTCGGCGGCACCTGCGTGAACGTGGGTTGTGTACCGAAGAAAGTGATGTGGCATGCCGCGCAAATCCGTGAAGCTATCCATATGTATGGCCCGGACTACGGCTTTGACACCACCATCAACCACTTCGACTGGGATAAACTGATCGCCAGCCGTACCGCCTACATCGACCGTATTCACACCTCGTACGATAACGTGCTGGGCAAGAATAACGTCGACGTGATCCGCGGCTTTGCCCGTTTCGTGGATGCGAAGACGATCGAAGTGAACGGCGAGACGATCACCGCCGATCACATCCTGATCGCCACCGGCGGCCGTCCGAGCCACCCGCACATTCCGGGCGCGGAATACGGTATTGACTCCGACGGGTTCTTCGAGCTGCCTGCTCTGCCAGAACGCGTTGCCATTGTGGGCGCAGGTTACATCGCGGTTGAACTGGCCGGCGTGATTAACGGCCTGGGGGCGGAAGCGCACCTGTTCGTGCGTAAACACGCGCCGCTGCGCAGCTTTGACCCGCTGATCGTCGACACGCTGGTCGAGGTGATGAACGCCGAAGGCCCAACCCTGCACACCAACGCCGTGCCAAAAGCGGTGGTGAAAAATGCGGACGGTAGCCTGACGCTGGAGCTGGAAGATGGCCGCAGCCAGACCGTTGACTGCCTGATCTGGGCGATTGGCCGTGAACCGGCCACCGACAACTTCAACCTGGCCGCAACCGGGGTGAAAACCAATGAAAAAGGCTACATTGTCGTTGATAAATTCCAGAACACCAGCGTACCGGGCATTTATGCCGTCGGTGATAACACCGGCGCCGTAGAGCTGACGCCGGTTGCCGTGGCGGCGGGGCGTCGTCTTTCCGAGCGTCTGTTTAACAACAAGCCGGACGAACATCTGGATTACAGCAACATTCCGACCGTGGTCTTCAGCCACCCGCCAATCGGTACCGTCGGCTTAACCGAGCCGCAGGCGCGTGAGCAGTACGGCGATGATCAGGTGAAAGTGTATAAATCGGCGTTTACCGCGATGTATACCGCGGTCACCTCGCACCGTCAGCCGTGCCGCATGAAGCTGGTCTGCGTGGGCCCGGAAGAGAAGATCGTCGGCATCCACGGCATTGGCTTCGGCATGGACGAGATCCTGCAAGGCTTCGCGGTGGCGCTGAAGATGGGCGCAACGAAGAAAGACTTCGATAACACCGTGGCAATCCACCCGACTGCGGCGGAAGAATTTGTGACCATGCGCTGATCGGTCTGATCCGCAACAAAACCGGCCAACTGGCCGGTTTTTTTATGCCCTGGGCAGGTAAACCTAACGGGTGTACAAACGGTAACAAAATAACCCGCTACCCGCGGTGGAATTAACTAATCTTAAAAAGCGCTACGCGTTCGCCTGTTACTACGGAAAAAGATTAGAGATATGAAAATGCACGTAAAGATCACCGCAAAACTGATGGCCAAAATGCACCTTGTTCTCGCGCTGGTATGGGCGATACTGACTATTCCTACCCTGCTGTGGTGGAAAAACAGCATTCTGTGGGTGTCGTTAATGAGCATTTACGCCATCGTGATTTCCCATCTGGCTGCGTACAGCGCCGCCCATGCAGAAAAAGCGGCCAGCAAGGCGATGGATAAAAGCGAAGGCGCCAGTCAGAAAGCCAATCAAACCGCCAACAGCCTTCAAGGCAATGCGCGTCAGGCACATTAATCCCTGCGTAAATGCAGAATACCGAATGCTCTGAATTTTATTCCTGCTCTGTTTCCAAAGATTCTGATTTAATGATTTCATAATCAAAGGGATATCTGATTTTCAGCGTGTTTAAATCCATTTTGAAAGCGTGATCTACCGCACACTTCGCACCGCATTAACCGAAGCGAATGTCTACGCTTAAAAGATAGCCGGGAAAAACCCGTATTTGTTACGACATAAACCGGAGGTCCTGAACACCATGTTCAACCAGAAACTACAGACTGCCGAGGATATCGAGTTCGATATTGCAGAAGAGCTGCGCTATGAAACCGATCCCTGTGAGTTAAAACTGGATGAGATGATCGAGGCAGAGCCGGAACCGGAAATGATTGAAGGGCTGCCGGCGTCCGATGCCCTTACGCCCGCTGACCGCTACCTTGAACTGTTTGAACACGTCCAGTCGTCGCGGCTGTTTGCGGACAGCAAAACCTTTCCCGACTGCGCGCCGAAGATGGATCCGCTGGATATTTTGATCCGCTATCGCAAGGTGCGTCGCCACCGTGATTTTGACCTGGCGCGCTTTGTGGAG
This sequence comes from Enterobacter cloacae complex sp. IR5401, assembly GCF_049238425.1. NCBI lineage: Bacteria > Pseudomonadati > Pseudomonadota > Gammaproteobacteria > Enterobacterales > Enterobacteriaceae > Enterobacter > Enterobacter cloacae complex sp. IR5401. The sequence goes on from NZ_JBMKHN010000008.1 coordinate 190,994, forward strand.
AATCACTTCTGGCTACCGGAGGACTACAGCAAAGAGTACGTCTCTGATCCCGGCCTGTCCCTGAAAGAACATATCGATAATCTGTGGCCGGTGCTGACGCGCGAGCCGCAGGATCACATCCCGTGGTCGTCGCTGCTGGCGCTTCCGCAGGCCTATATTGTGCCCGGCGGGCGATTCAGCGAGACCTACTACTGGGACTCTTACTTCTCCATGCTGGGGCTGGCAGAAAGCGGTCGTAACGATCTGCTGAAATGTATGGCCGATAACTTCGCCTGGCTGATTGAGCGCTACGGCCATATCCCGAACGGCAACCGCACCTACTATCTCAGCCGCTCCCAGCCGCCCGTTTTTGCTCTGATGGTGGAGCTGTTTGAAGAGGACGGCGTGCGCGGGGCGAAGCGCTATCTTGAGCACCTCAAGATGGAGTACGCCTTCTGGATGGACGGGGCGGAATCGCTGCTGCTCAATCAGGCCTATCGCAGTGCGGTTCGTATGCCGGATGGCTCATTGCTCAACCGTTACTGGGACGATCGCGATACGCCGCGGGATGAATCGTGGATTGAGGACGTTGAAACTGCCCGTCATTCTGGTCGTCCGCCGAACGAGGTGTACCGTGACCTGCGTGCCGGGGCAGCCTCAGGATGGGATTACTCATCCCGCTGGCTGCGCGATCCTGCGCGGCTGGCCAGCATCCGCACAACACAATTTATCCCCATCGATTTGAACGCATTCCTGTTCAAACTGGAGAGCGCTATCGCCAACATCTCCGCGTCGAAAGGGGATAAAGAGACGGCTGATCTGTTCCGCCAGAAAGCCAGCGACCGGCGCGCGGCGGTAAACCGCTATCTGTGGGACGAAGAGAACGGCTGTTATCGTGATTACGACTGGCGGCGTGAAGCCCTGGCGCTGTTCTCTGCGGCCAGCATTGTGCCGCTGTATGTGGGCATGGCGACGCATGAGCAGGCTGAACGGCTGTCCGATGCCGTTAAAGCCCGTCTGCTCACGCCGGGCGGTATTCTCGCCACCGAATATGAAACCGGGGAGCAGTGGGATAAGCCGAACGGCTGGGCGCCGCTCCAGTGGATGGCGATCCAGGGGTTCAAGCAGTACGGCAACGACTCGCTGGGAGATGAGATCGCCTGGAGCTGGCTGCACACGGTGAACCATTACTACAAAACCCATCATAAGCTGATTGAGAAGTACCACATCGCCAGCAGCACGCCACGCGAAGGTGGCGGGGGGGAGTATCCGTTGCAGGATGGCTTCGGCTGGACGAATGGCGTGGTGCGGCGGTTGATTGGGTTATATGGTGAACCTTGAGCCTTGCCCCTCACCCTGACCCTCTCCCCTGAGGGGAGAGGGAAAAGTTAACGAATCACCTCATAAATGGCAGTCTGGATGGACTGCCATTTTTTTGTGCTGGCATCGGGCTGCGTCTTCGCGCGCCGCGTTGCCATATCGGCGTCGTGCTGCTGGCGTTTCACCACCGCAGGGACGGTACAGAATGCTTTCAGGTACTGCTTACGCATAGGCGTCAGCGATTCCCCGTTCGCCATCGCATGGCTAAGCGTATTAATAAAGCGTCGGCAGGGCTTTTGCTCTGTCATTTGCAGGCGGTAGCGCAACATTACTTCCAGCACATCGTCGTAGCCTGCCGACAACGCCTCCTCCGTCCATGACATTTTCCAGTCCATCCCGCCCTGCAAAAACAGGAGCGCCACCCGGGTATCGTTGCGGCTAATCGCTGAACGGAAGTTGTTTTCATCCCAGGTGACACCCATCCGCGTCAGCGTTTCTCGCGAGGAAGGCGTTTCGCGCATCTCCTGCACCGGTGCGGGAGATGCCGTACTGGCCACAGCCGGCTGCGGTTTACTGCTGTTCACCAGCCAGAATCCCCCCACGACAATCGCGATAACCATCACGCCAACCGCTCCCCACAGCACGCCGGAAATCAGCTGTTCACGCTGCTCTGGCGTACGCGTGGCACGCTGAGTCGGTTTTTCTATACTGTCGCGCACTTCAAAAAGATCGCCGCCTGTGGTGCGGTCCATTTTTTGCGCCTTTTCCCAGAACGCGTGCAGCTCGCTTTCGTCCACCGCCATCAGCGCCGCCGGGTTAACGCGTGTCCGCCCTTCCTCAAACGCGCGCTGAACGGAGCGGGTGATCTGCGTGTAATAGCAGTCGAGCAGCTGGATTTGCGCTCCGCTTAACGGCTGCTGCACGGTGATGCTGTTGCGGATTTGTCGAATATCTTCGAGGAAGGTTTGCAGGGTTTTGCGGGGCTCTACCAGCAGCGTCAGCATGTCCGGGGCGTTAAACAGCGGCGCGTAGTAGCGGCTAAATTCTTTTTTATCCACCAGCAGTTGGGCCAGTTCGCTGAACAACATGCCGCTCAGAACATCATTAATCTCACCGTTTTTCAGCCAGCGACGCACGCGTTCAGCGTTAAACAAGGTCTTAAGATGATTATTCAGCCGCACCGGATCGGGCCACGCCTGCTGTATCAGCCCTTTAATCATCAGCTCAATGGCACGCACCTGTTTCTGCGCCTGAAGCTGGCTCTCCTTCTCTGGCACCCTCCCGGTTTCGTAGGTCAGGAGGGGCTGTTGCAGACGCAGATATTCAAGGGAGGTGACGAAGCGCATCGCCGCAATCAGCTGATTTTCGCTGACATCCTGCCCGCTTTCATACTGGGGAACACGCTGCTGAAGCAAGCGTAATTGCAGCGTAAAGGCCGTCATTTCCGCATCATTCAGGTTCAGCTTCCTGGCTACAGCGCCCCACCCGCCCAGCCCCAGGCGGGCGCTATCCAGTTGCTCCAGAAACCAGCGTGGATCTTTTCCTTCAGAAACATGTACATTCAACAGAAGTAAAATTTCAACAGACGCCTGACGGATCGCCGCCAGACAGTGTTCAAACTGTTCGCGGGTATGATGCGATGAGCTAATCATCATTGTTTTCCTTGAGAGACAATGAGTACCGCTAAAGCGGCATTAAAAGTCGTTTTTCTTTTTATTTATATGAGGTTAAACATACCTGACTTTCTGTTGAAATAAAGTGACAACCTTATAATCATTTGCAATGTCTCCGGAGGATCGTCATGCCCGCCTTAACCACCGCGCGTCTCACCTGCTCGCCGCTGCAAGAGCAAGACTGGCCCTTTTTTCTGTCGCTACAGCAAAATCCTGAGGTAATGCGTTTTGTCGCCCCTGCGCGTAGCGAGGCGGACATTCGGGAAGCCTTTGAGTCTCGTCTGTTGCCGTGGACGCCGGGCAGTTCGCACTGGCTCTGCCTTATGGTGCGTGAGACGGCCAGCCATACGCCGCTGGGCGTAACCGGATATGTGCACCGGGAAGCAGATTGTGCAGAAGTCGGTTTTCTCTTTGCGCCTTCTGCGCAGGGGAAAGGTTACGGCTTTGAATCTCTGCGGGCTGTGTGTGATTTTGCGCTGACTCAGGGCAATATCCGTCGGCTCACCGCGACCGTGACGGCGGGAAATATCGCCTCCAGGCGACTGCTGGAAAAAACAGGTTTTCAGCTGGAAGGTGAGTTGCGCGAGAGTTATTTCCTTTCAGGGCAATGGCATAACGACTGGCTATTCGGTTTACTGAAAAAGGAATTCCCGTTCAGTTAAACCTGATCAACAGCCATTTGGCGGATATTTCCCCGGCGGCGTTTCCTCTATAGTCGCGTCATTAAGAGGAAACGCTTATGACGGGTTATGCAATGCAGATATCTTCTGCTGCAATCGCATTAATTAAAAAACAACAGGGCCTTTCCCTGGAGAAATACCGTGACGAAAAGGGAATATGGGTTATAGGTTATGGTCACGTAATTCGCCAGTGGGAAAAATTTAACGGTCTCATCACGCCGACTGAGGCGGAGAATTTGCTTTGTAATGATATTCAATTATGTGAGGCGCTGCTGCGGGAAATGAACAAACGCCCATTAACCCAACAGCAGCATGACGCACTGATATTAACCCTCTTCAGTTTTGGGGAAGAGTCCCCTCTGCCAGAGAAGATCCTTCAGGCCGTCGCCCGGGTGTAGTACATCGCGGCTTGCGTCCGGTTTTTGACATCAAGACGCCGGAAAAGCGTCTCAAGATGGGCTTTTACCGTTGCCGCACTGATATTGAGATTACGTCCAATCTCTTTATTGGACTCTCCGGCCGCCAGTAACTTCAATACCTCACGCTGGCGCTCGCTTAACACTGCCAGTTCATCCTGAGAGGTGTGCTGCTTCAGCCACTCGCCGGGAAAACAGACCATTCCTCGCGATACAGAATCCAGCACTGCGGAAAAGCGTTCGGGATTCGCATTGCGGGGAATTATCGCCACCACGTTGCGCTGAAACATTTGCTCAACCCAACGCCGCTCTTTTTTCGTTAACACCAACACCACGCGCGACGTTGGAAAGCGATCCATAATCTCTTCCAGTAAAGCCACACCATTATCACGAATTAAATACCCATCTATCATGACGATAGCGGAGGGTGACGCGGATAATTGCGCCCATAATTCATCAGTCTGACGAGTTCCTGTCATATCTATTTTCGGAATTAACTTCTGCAAACTGTACATCGCTCCATGAATAAATAATGACTGCCTGTCAAACATGATTACTCGCATCGTTTTACTCCTCTGAGAATAGCGAAGGGGGATTCTACAGAGGCATTTTTTAAGAAAAAACTCAATGAATGGAGAGGTTACAAATCACCCAGCTCTCTTTATATCTTCCAGCATTTAGACATAACTGTTTTAAGGATTTCCTTAAGAGGGTTCCTTCCCCCTTAAGACTGAATATTACAGAAACATACCGCCTGAAACTTCAATACGTTGCGCATTCATCCAGCCCAGTTTGTCACTGAGCAACGCCGCAATGGCGTCACCAATATCATCGGGCAGGCCCACGCGTCCCAGCGCTGTCTGCGAGGCCAGCAGCTGGTTAAGCTCCGCATTATCCCGCACTCGCCCGCCCCCAAAGTCGGTTTCAATCGCGCCGGGCGCGATGATATTGACGGTAATTCCGCGCGCGCCAAGCTCTTTTGCCTGATAGCGGGTCAGCACCTCCATCGCCCCTTTCATTGCCGCGTAGGTTCCTGAACCGGGCTGAGTAAAACGGGCCAGTCCGCTGGAGACGTTCAGGATCCGCCCTCCGTCTTTTATGAGCGGCAGCAGCTGTTGCGTGAGGAAAAACGGTCCTTTGAAGTGAATGTTCATCGCATCATCAAACTGCGCCTCGGTCGTCTCGGTATAGGGTGCATATAACCCTGTACCTGCGTTGTTCACTAAATAGTCAAAGGTGTCACGTTGCCAGACGTGTTTAAGGGTATCTTTCACCTTTTGAGCAAAGCGCGAAAAGCTTGCCGTATCGCCGACGTTGAGCTGCAATGCTGCCGCTTTTCCGCCTTTTCCCTCGATTTCGCGCACAACTTCCTGCGCCTCCTGCTGGCTGTTGTTCCAGGTGAGGATAATGCCTGTCCCTTCCGCGGCCAGCTTCAAAACGGCATTTTTACCCAGGCCGCGGCTACCGCCCGTCACTAAAGCAATACGTTCACTCATAATTCACCTCGTTTCGGCTGTGATGAAGATTGAGAAAGAGCTTATTAGATGGTAGAAAATCAATAAATAGTGCCGTGAGCGCTTCACTGTTTCATTCTTAACAACAATGACCAACATCTATGGATAAAATACACGCAATGCAGCTTTTCCTTCGGGTCGCGGAACTGGAGAGTTTTTCCCGCGCGGCGGAGACGTTAAGCCTGCCGAAGGGGAGCGTATCGCGACAGATCCAGGCACTGGAAAACGCGCTGGGGACGCAGCTGCTGCACCGCACTACCCGCCGCGTCAGCCTGACGCAGGACGGCATGGTTTATTACGAGCGCGCCAAAGATCTGCTGATGAATCTGGACGAACTGGACGGCATATTCCTGCACGACCCTTCAACCATCAGTGGTCGGCTACGTGTGGATATGCCCGTTGCCATTGCGCGAAATGTCGTCATTCCGAAACTGCCTGCATTTTTACAACAGTTTCCCGGCATTGAACTGGAGCTGAGTAGCAGCGATCGTCTGGTCGATGTCATCCGCGAAGGATTTGACTGCGTGGTTCGCGTGGGAAACTTAAAGGACTCCGGGCTTATCGCCCGCCCGCTTGGGAAGCTCTCGGTGATTAATTGCGCCAGCCCGGATTATCTGACGCGATTCGGCTACCCTGAGACGCTGGACGATTTGGCTTCGCATGCCCTCATTCACTACTCCGCCACGCTGGGCACCCGTCCGCAGGGTTTTGAGTATTACAACGGCAGCGCGACCCAGTGGGTAAAAACGGGAGGCGTATTGTCGGTTAACAGCACAGAAACCTACCAGGCCGCCTGTATCGCCGGGCTTGGCATTATTCAGGTCCCGCGCGTCGGGGTGCGTGATGCCCTGCGCACGAAAAAACTCGTTGAGATCCTGCCGCAATATCGGGCTGAACCAATGCCCGTCTCCCTCATTTATCCCCACCGCCGTAACCTCTCCCGTCGGGTGCATGTGTTTATGGAGTGGCTTACCGAACTCACAAAAGGTTACGTGGACTAGTCGCAAGCTATAATTCAGTAACATCCAGCTCAACGAAAAGGAAAATGCGCGTGACGCCGGAAAATAACCCGCAACGACCGACTCAACATTTAGATTATGAACCCATCAAAAAGATGGATAACGAGCCTGAAGCGCCGAAAGAGCCTGGAACGGCCAGCAAAGCGCTGGGCACCGTGACCGGCATAGCCGAAAAAATTCAGCAGATACCCGCGATTGCTCACCTGATACGCGCCGCTGAGCGCTTTAACGACCGCATGGGAAATCAGTTTGGCGCGGCGATTACCTATTTCTCGTTCCTGTCGATGATCCCCATCCTCATGGTGTCATTTGCCGCCGCCGGTTTTGTGCTGGCGTCTCACCCGACGCTGTTGCAGGACATCTTCAATAAGATCCTGACCAACGTCAGCGACCAGACGCTCGCCACAACGCTCAAAAGCACCATCAATACCGCCGTGCAGCAGCGTACCACCGTGGGTATCGTCGGGTTGCTGATTGCGCTCTATTCCGGGGTGAACTGGATGGGCAACCTGCGTGAGGCTATTCGCGCCCAGTCGCGTGACGTCTGGGAGCGTAGGCCGCAGGATCAGGAGAAGATATGGGTGAAGTATCTGCGCGACTTTATTTCGCTGATTGGGCTGCTGGTGGCGCTGGTCATCACGCTCTCTATCACCTCGGTCGCCGGTTCCGCGCAGCAGATGATTATCTCCGCGCTGTACCTGGATTACATTGAATGGCTGAAACCGGCCTGGCGCGGTATAGGGCTTGCCATCTCCATCTTTGCTAACTACCTGCTTTTCTTCTGGATCTTCTGGCGTTTGCCCCGCCATCGGCCGCGCAAGAAGGCGCTGATCCGTGGGACGTTGATTGCCGCCATTGGCTTTGAAGTGATCAAAATTGTGATGACCTATACGCTTCCGTCGCTGGTGAAGTCGCCCTCCGGCGCGGCCTTTGGTTCGGTGCTGGGGCTGATGGCTTTCTTCTATTTCTTCGCTCGCCTGACGCTGTTCTGCGCCGCGTGGATCGCCACGGCTGAGTATAAAGATGACCCGCGCATGCCGGGTAAAACCCACCGCTGATGTCCTGTCGGGCTGATATTTCAGCCCGATCCGCCATTTCAGCATATAAATCCAGTCCGTAACTTTTATTTAACGCAAAACCAGTTTTAATGACTGATATTTAAAAAGTGTGAAGCATTTCATAGAAGTGTTTTCGCTGGTCTGAAAATTATCCGCTTTTTGTTGCTTTTATGACCACGCCACGCCTTTGTTACAGATTGAAATGTCGCTTTTGCTATGCCTAATATGGCCCTTCGTTCGTCCAAAAATAAGAAAATATTATGCAAGCAACAGCCACCACACTTAACGAAGGGGCGGAACACGTTCCGGTCAACTCGCGCAATAAAGTCGTCGTCGCATCGCTGATTGGCACCGCCATTGAGTTCTTCGACTTTTATATTTACGCCACCGCTGCGGTCATTGTCTTTCCGCATATTTTCTTCCCTCAGGGCGACCCGACGGCAGCCACGCTACAGTCTTTAGCCACCTTTGCTATCGCCTTCGTTGCGCGTCCGATTGGTTCAGCGGTCTTTGGGCATTTTGGCGATCGCGTTGGCCGTAAAGTGACGCTGGTTGCCTCGCTGCTGACGATGGGGATCTCCACCGTCGCCATCGGCCTGCTGCCGACCTATGAAACTATCGGCATTCTGGCGCCTGTGCTGCTGGCGCTGGCGCGCTTTGGTCAGGGTCTGGGGCTGGGCGGGGAATGGGGCGGCGCGGCACTGCTGGCGACCGAAAACGCTCCGGCGCGCAAGCGTGCCCTGTATGGCTCTTTCCCGCAGCTGGGCGCACCGATTGGGTTCTTCTTCGCTAACGGCACCTTCCTGCTCCTCTCCTGGCTGCTGACCGATGAACAGTTCATGAGCTGGGGCTGGCGTATTCCGTTCGTCTTCTCTGCCGTGCTGGTGCTGATTGGCCTGTACGTGCGCGTGTCGCTGCACGAGACGCCGGTCTTTGCTAAAGTCGCCGCGGCGAAAAAGCAGGTTAAAGTTCCGCTGGGGACGCTGCTGACCAAACACCTCCGCGTGACCGTGCTGGGCACGTTCATCATGCTGGCGACCTACACGCTGTTCTACATCATGACCGTTTACTCCATGACCTTCAGTACTGCCGCCGCGCCGGTCGGCCTGGGCCTGCCACGTAACGAAGTGTTGTGGATGCTGATGATGGCGGTCATCGGATTTGGTGTGATGGTGCCTATCGCGGGCCTGCTGGCGGATAAATTTGGCCGTCGTTCAAGCATGATCGTCATCACCTCCCAGATTATTCTGTTCGCGCTGTTTGTCTTCCCGCCGCTGCTGGGTTCAGGTAGCCCTGCGCTGGTGATGGCGTATCTGCTGATTGGCCTGAGCCTGATGGGGCTGACCTTTGGCCCAATGGGCGCGCTGCTGCCGGAGCTGTTCCCGACTGAAGTGCGTTACACCGGCGCGTCGTTCTCCTATAACGTTTCGTCGATTCTGGGCGCCTCGGTAGCCCCGTATATCGCCACCTGGCTTCAGGCGAACTATGGCCTGTTCTATGTGGGTGTCTATCTGGCAGCAATGGCAGCGCTGACGCTGATTGCGTTGCTGCTGACGCATGAGACGAAGCATCAGGCGCTGTAAGTGAATGCCGGGGCGAGGCGCGGGGATGCGCCGAGAGGGCGGGTCGCCAGGGTGGTGGCGACTGAGCCACCCTGGCACGTTCACCGGTCATGTCGTGACAGAGTAGCAAGGAACATAAAGTGAACGGAATGACCACCAGAGCCGTATGTTCCCCCTCACCCCAGCCCTCTCCCTCAAAGGAGAGGGGGCCGTCTGTGCAGGCATTATTTTGTGGGGATCCCTCACCCCACAGGGAGAGGGAGAAACGGGACTACTTCTTCATCTGCGACAAAATCGTCCGACACTGATTCGCTTCGCCTTCTGACGGCGAAATCAACGCCAGCAGCGCCGCCGCAGGGGTCACCAGCGTAGCGAGCGCGGCGGCGACCGCACCACGCGCAATCAGCGGCCCGGCCTTCACGCCCGCCTGCGGATCTTTGAAGGTTCCGCGAACGTACAGCGGCGAGCGCAGGGTGATGATACGAATGCCTTTACTTTCCGGATCGATGGTTAAATCGAGCTGCTCGGACGCCATGCTGGCGGTACCGGTGACGTTGATAACCGCGTTTTCCGTGTCGAAGGCGAAGATCTGCGGACGCGCCACGCCGTTGACCAGATCCAGATTTGCCGCCGCGCAGTTAACGCGTACTTCGTCGTCACCGAAGATTTGCCCGATGATAAAGTTCCCGACGTTCAGCCCCAGGATCTCCATCAGGTTACGGCTCACCAGCCCGTCGTTCATCAGCAGTTTCAGGTTGCCGTTTCCGCTGCCCAGCAGCGCCGCTACGGAGTTACCCGTGCCGCGAATATCCGCGTCGCCGTTCATCTCACCGAGGGTTTTCTGCATCAGTTCCACGTCCGGCATCAGCTCTTTCAGCTTCAGCCGACGCGCCTGGATCTCCGCCCTTCCCTGCATCGGCTTTTTATCCCCCTCCAGGTGGATATTCGATGAAATGGTTCCCCCGGCCATGCCAAACTTCAGCGGTTGCAGGCGCAGGTCGGCGTTTTTCAGGATGATATGGGTCGAGAGGTTGCTCAGCGGCAGCGTGCTGCCATGCTCGATTTTACGTCCTTTGAAGCGCACATCCGCATCCATCACGTCCCATTTGTCGGTTTCGAAGCGGTCATAGGGCAGCACTTTACCCGCAGGCTGAACGTCCTTTTTAACCTCTTTAGACTTCGTGCCTTTGCCCGAATCTACGCCAATCAGCGGACCAAGATCGGCCAGACGCAGCTGGCGGGATTCAACGTCCCCCTCCAGTTTCGGGCGCGGTTTACCGGTGGTGTAGGTCAGCGTGCCGTGGATATCGCTGTCGCCGATGCGGCCGTTGAATCCACGGTAGTCAAAGACGGACGATTTTTCGGTGTTGATTTTGGCAACCAGGTGCCCGTCCGTTTCAAACGGCGGAGTATCCGGCAGCAGTACGCCGGTGAGATCGTACAGTTCCCCCAGCGAATCACCGGCAAACTTAAGCTGGAGGTCGACGCCGCCCATGTTCATCGGGTCGTTAACCGTGCCCACGAACGCCACGCGGGTATTGCCGGAGCGAAAATCCGCCTGCACCGGGAACGGCGTGCCCTCGCTCCTGAGCGCCAGCATGCCGCCGATTTTGCCTTTACCGGTGAGCGGCTGGCCGTTGTAGCGCCCTTTCGCCGTCAGGCCAAAGACGTAATCGCCCGCTTTGCTGTCATCGCCTTTGGCTTTGCTGCCCGTGACTTCGCTAAACGGCAGCGGCTTGCCCAGCGGATCGACGAGGATCTCCACGTCAGCCTTACTCACTTTATCGTCAATGGCGATCCGCCCCCGATCGAACAGAATATTGTCGAGGCGGAAAGACCACGAAGAGGGCTGCGCATTTTGATCTTTATCGCCGCTGCTGGCGAGATCGAACGTCCAGTTGTTGTTTTTCTCTGACAGGCGAATCAGCCGCGCGTCGGGCTGCTGGAGTTTGATCCACGGCAGATACACCGTTTTGGTTAACAGGGCTAACGGCGCCAGCGTGGCTTCCACTCGCGGCAGGTGGATCATGGTTACTTCGGGGATGTCGGGCGGGTTACCGAGAATAATATCGTCGGCATGAACGTGCGGCCAGGGCACCCAGCTCCGCCAGCCAGTTTCCTCTTTCTGGCGCTCCCACACGACGCCCAAATCGCCACGTATTGCGAAGGGGCGGTTCAGCTCAGTTGAGACTTTCTGGTTGATGGTCGGTTTGAGGCGGTTCCAGTCAAACGTGGCGATAATGATGATTAAGACCACGATCAGCAACAAGAAAATCCCTGCTGTCCAGGAAATCACCCTGGTTGTTTTTGTCATTGTTGTCCCCTTTCCTGATGAACTTGCCTCTAAAACTATAGTTCAGACAAAGGGAAGCGGGCAGATCAGAGGCTGGTTATCACCTTTTCCAGGGTATCCATGGGGACAGGACGAGAGAGGAAATAACCCTGTGCCGCCGCTGCCGGGGAATTTTGCACGTCGCGCCACTCCTCCAGCGTTTCTACGCCTTCCACAATGACACCCTGGCAATAGCGGTTCATCAGTTGCAGGAGCATCGTAAACAGGTTCCGTCCCTCCGGCGTCTGGCGCAGCATGATAAACAGATCGCGGGCCACTTTGATGTAGTCATAACGCACTTCGCTCAGGGCGGAGAAATTGGCCATACCGGTACCGAAATCATCCAGCCACAGCGGGCCAAACTCACACATCGAGGCAAACGAGGAGTCCTGCGGCAGCTGAACATGTTCCACCAGCTCGAAGCGCATCCACGGCAAGGTAGCAATCAGCGCCTGCAACGTCGCATTCTGACGTAACGCCATCAGGGTGGGGCCATCCACGTTCACCGACGCCAGAATACCGTGCTGCTCGAAGAACGCCTGCTTCGTCGCCAGCATTCTCAGCTGCTCTTCCAGCACGTCGATACGCTGACGCACGGCAACCTCCGCAAAATAGCGGTCCGGTGCAATACGCTTTGAAGGATTCGATGGATGAGTGACGACCGTTAACACCTCAATCGCCATTAACCGACCGTCGGTACGGTAGATGGGCTGATAAGTGTACGCTCGCTCACATTGCAGCCAGTAGCGATGCTCCTGCAAGTTCTCAATACTTGCCTCAGGCGTAGTGCTCAGCCGCTGGATAACCTGCTCTGACTTCATTTCGGATGTCCTGTTGTATGGGATAGCCTTTCTGGACTCGTCACTGAGTTATCGGCCCGCCAGGTGAGAACTTTATGTTCAATTCACCGGGAAAATGAAATTAAGATGACAGAAATATGCCGGAATACGCGCTGGCTCAAAAAAAATAATGGAACGTCGTTTTAATATAGTTGACCATAAAAAACACACAGCGCACACTACCCTTAATTACTTTGTTCAGGTTCACGACTATGTCTAAAAAAATTGCCGTGATTGGCGAATGCATGATTGAGCTGTCCCAGAAAGGCGCGGAAGTCAGCCGCGGTTTTGGTGGCGATACATTGAACACCTCCGTTTACATTGCCCGTCAGGTCTCCCCCGACGCGCTGAGCGTGAGCTACGTTACCGCGCTGGGAACGGACAGCTTCAGCCAGCAGATGCTGGAAGCCTGGCAGGGTGAAAACGTTGGGACCTCGCTGATCCAGCGAATGGAAAACCGCCTGCCGGGTTTGTACTACATCGAAACCGACAGCACCGGCGAGCGCACCTTCTATTACTGGCGTAATGAAGCGGCCGCCAAATTCTGGCTGGAAAGCGAGGCCGCCGCTGCCATTTGCGAAGAACTGGCGACCTTCGATTATCTCTACCTGAGCGGGATCAGCCTGGCGATCCTGAGCCAGGAGAGCCGTGAAAAGCTGCTGTCACTGCTGCGCGAATGCCGTGCCAATGGCGGTAAGGTGATTTTCGATAACAACTACCGTCCACGTTTGTGGGCCAGCCGCGAAGAGACGCAGCAGGTCTACCAGCAGATGCTCGAATGCACCGATATCGCCTTCCTGACGCTGGATGATGAAGATGCTCTGTGGGGCGAAAAACCGGTTGATGAGGTCATCGCCCGGACGCAGGCTGCCGGGGTCAGCGAAGTGGTGATCAAGCGTGGGGCGGAGTCTTGCCTGGTGGCGGTTGCAGGTGAAGCCGTGACAGAGGTCCCGGCGGTGAAGCTGGCGAAAGAGAAAGTGATCGATACCACTGCGGCGGGAGATTCTTTCAGCGCGGGGTATCTGGCGGTACGTCTGACGGGAGGTACGCCGGAAGCGGCGGCGCAGCGCGGTCATTTAACGGCCAGCACGGTGATTCAGTATCGCGGAGCGATTATTCCGCGCGAGGCGATGCCTGCTTAAGGACTGGGCGGGCTGATGCCCTCACCCTAACCCTCTCCCACAGGGAGAGGGGACGCAGGGCTTACTGGCCCTGCGGAATATCGCTCGCATCCTGATGTAAATCATCGGCTGCCGTTTGCGCTGGCTGCGGCGCCGTCGCCATGATGGCGTTCCAGGTGGCCTTCAACTCTTTCATGTCATATTCCGGCTCACCTTTCGGCTGTAACAGAATCAACGCCATATCCTGCGACAACTGCTGGCGCAGATCCTGATTCAGCATCTCCACGGTCAGACCGTTCAGGAAGTCCTGACGCAGTTTCTGATACTGCTCCGGCGCGATATCCACCACCTGATTCTGCAAGGAGCGAATGCGCTGGCTGATTAAGATATCGGTATCGGCGCGGGCATAGGTGGCGAACAGTTTCTGCAATTCAAGGGATTTCTGCGCCACCAGCGCGTTAAACTCCTCTTCAGACAGGCCCTCTTTACGCACTTTAGCCAGCTCTTTCGCCACCACGCCGAGATTGGCATTGAGCTTATCGCCCGGCGATTCCACGTTAATGGCGCACTGGGCGCGCTGGAACAGCACACGGCAGTCAAAGCCCAGGCCAATATCTTTCACGTTGTTCTTGCTGAGCGTCTGCTGAACGTGCCAGAACAGCGCTTCACGCGCGAGATCCGCACGCCAGTAACGCAGCAGCGCAGAAGACTCGCGGATCGGCTGCCAGGCCGTATCCCACATCATTGAAAGACGATCCTGACGCACGGTATCCGTCATGATGCTGACCGTCTCAGGACGCAGCGGGGACAAGGTAGGAACAGGGGCAGGCGTTTCACGCTTCCCTTTCAGATCGCCAAAGGCTTTGTTGATCTGCTCTATCACCGCACGGCTGTCCACGTTGCCCACTACAATGAGGGTCATGGCATCCGGGGTGTACCACTGCTGGTAGAAAGATTTCACCTGCTCTGCATCCACCGGCTGTTTCAGCGGTTCTGCCGGGTCGTGGCCAAGCAGAGTGGACCCTTTCAGGCGGTAGCGCCACCAGCCTTCTTTGGTATCCGTCGGCCAGGTCGCCACCATGTCGCTGTTGCTCAACGCATAGTTTACGGTCTCAGGCGTAATCGCCAGTTTGCCGGTGGCATCGGATAGATAGGTAAGCGCTTCTTTAACCAGATCGTTACGGTTGTTGGGCAGGCTCAGGTTAAACATGGTGTAGTCATAAGAAACCACAGCCGGGGGCAGCGGGCGTTTCGGATCGATGGCCTGTTGCCATAAAGAACGCACCTGAACCGCCTGCAAACTGCCGCTCTGGGTGAGCGCCAGTCGAGGAATAAAGTGGCTTAAGCCGGTCTGCTGGGTGCTTTCAGTGAGGGAGCCGGTATTCACAGAAAGACGGATTTCAATGCGATCGCTCGGACGTTGCGGAGTGGATAATACCTGCCACTGGAAACCGTTCGCCAGTGTTCCCTGTTGCCAGGCCGGGTCTGGCTGGAGCGCATCTGCCTGCACATAACTGGCTGCTGCCATCATCAGCAAACCGCCGGTTAAGAGTCGAATTTTTGTGCCCTGCATGTGAACCCCTGATCAACATTCCTGGTTAAAGAGAGTGTCTCGCGACGTGAGCACTCAAAGATGACGATGAAAACCTTCCGATTAGACAGCGTGTTCGGCTAAACGTCACGGGCGGAAGTGAAATATACCCAAAAAAAATCTTGTCGAATTATGACAGGTATGAACGGTTATTATGCGCAGGTGCCCGCATCCCCACAAGGGAATACGGGCATTTATGAGGGATTAAGAGGATAAACCGGGGGTTTTGTCCTCAGATATGCGGTTATTCAGCGTATCGTTAAGCTTCTTGTGATCCAGCTCTTTCACCCACTTCGCCACCACAATCGTCGCCACGCCATTGCCGACCAGGTTGGTTAACGCACGGGCTTCAGACATAAAGCGGTCAATACCGAGGATCAGGGCCAGGCCCGCCACCGGCAGATGGCCCACCGCCGAAATGGTGGCCGCCAGCACGATAAATCCGCTGCCCGTTACGCCCGCCGCCCCTTTTGAAGAGAGCAGAAGCACCACCAGCAGCGTAATCTGATGGAAGATATCCATGTGGCTGTTAGTGGCCTGGGCAATAAAGACCGCCGCCATCGTCAGGTATATCGAGGTGCCATCCAGGTTAAAAGAGTAGCCCGTAGGAATAACCAGCCCCACCACTGACTTACGGCAGCCCAGCTTTTCCATTTTATCGAGCATACGCGGCAGCGCGGACTCCGAAGAGGATGTGCCGAGGACAATCAGCAGCTCTTCACGAATGTAACGGATAAATTTGAAGATGCTGAAGCCGGTCGCACGGGCGATGGAGCCGAGCACCACCACCACAAACAGAATACAGGTGATGTAGAAGCAGACGATCAGCTGGCCCAGCTGTACCAGCGTGCCGACGCCGTATTTCCCGATGGTGAAGGCCATCGCGCCAAAGGCGCCAATCGGGGCCAGACGCATAATCATGTTGATGATGCCGAAGATAACCTGCGAGAAGCTTTCAATGACGTTAAAAATCAGCTGGCCTTTGCTGCCAAGACGGTGCAGGGCAAAGCCAAACAGCACGGCAAACAGCAGTACCTGGAGGATGTTTCCGCTGGCGAACGCGCCAATCACGCTGCTCGGGATCACGTCCAGCAAGAAGGCAACAATCCCCTGATCTTTCGCCTGTTCAGCGTAAACCGCCACCGCTTTCGCATCCAGCGTGGCCGGGTCAACGTTCATGCCCGCGCCAGGCTGTACCACGTTGACAATAATCAGGCCGATAATCAGCGCGATGGTACTGACAATCTCGAAGTACAGCAGGGCAACCGCCCCCGTACGCCCGACCGCCTTCATGCTTTCCATGCCAGCGATACCGGTCACCACGGTACAGAAAATGACCGGCGCGATGATCATTTTGATGAGCTTAACGAACGCGTCGCCAAGCGGTTTCATCTGCGCGCCCAGCTCCGGGTAGTAGTGACCGAGCAGAATACCGATGGCGATGGCTGTCAGGACCTGGAAGTAAAGACTTTTGAAGAGTGAGGTTTTCATAGGGTGTCCCTGGAAAGAAAAACTACAGGCTTTGTAAGGTTATGGTTAACCTGCGGCTTTAAAATAACACCCACATAACAGGACAGAAATAAACGGGGTTCAAATTTGAAACACAAATGTTAAGAACTTTGAGCTGGCTCGCACAAGCCAGCAACAAAATTACACTTTTGCGTTATTGCCAGCGTCGGCGAGATAGCGTTGCTCAAAGATATCCGTCGGTACGGCGCGATCAAACAGGAAGCCCTGTCCGCTCTCTACGCCCGCCGCAGCCAGCCACTCACGCTGGGCGTCGGTTTCAATACCCTCGGCAATGACGTGCAGATTCAGGCTGTGCGCCATCTGAATAATGGCCTGCACCAGGCTGCAATCTTCCGGCAGCCCTTCCACAAAGGTTTTGTCGATTTTCAGGACGTCCACCGGCAACGTTTTCATGTGCTGGAGCTGACGCAGGCCGGAATACCCCATACCGAAATCGTCCAGCGCAATGCGGATCCCGGCATTACGCAGCGGTTTCAGGATGGCGACAGCGTCGTCAGGATTATCGATACAACGGCTCTCGGTGACTTCCAGGATCAACGTGTGGGGCTGGATGCGGTAGCGATGGATCAACTCAAGCATCTCCGGCACCATGGTCGGGTGCATCAGCTGTAGCGCAGAGAGATTCACCGACAGCGGCAGCGTGATGCCCCGTTGTTGCCAGGCCGCAAGCTGGCGGCAAGACTCTTCCAGCACCCAGTAGCCGACGGTGACCATCAGGCCGCAGGACTCGATACGTTCGATCATCCCTTCAGGCAGCTCCCACGTGCCGTCCGGCTGTTGCATACGCAGCAACGCTTCGGCGCTGGTCACTTCACCCGTGCGCAAATTGACCTGCGGCTGTAACCAGAGCGCAAACTGGCGATTGTCCATCGCCGTCAGAATGTCGCTCTCTTCCGTCAGGCGCTGCTGGGCTTTTTCCATCTGCTCCGGATCAAAGAACTGGATCTGGTTTTTCCCTTTCCGGCGCGCGGTGAACGCGGCCGAGAAAGCCCGACGATAAAGCTGCTCGGCGGTCAGCCCCCCGTAGTACATCGCAATACCGATGCTGGCGCTCGGGCGAAGCTGGATACCCTGAATGGGCAGCCGCTCATTAATGACAGTGAGTACTTGCTGACCTAGCGTAATGGCGTGCCACGGCTCTTTAACACCGTGCGCGATCACCACCAGGTCATAGCCGCTGACCTGGGTGAGCACCATGCGCGGCGCCAGAACGGATTTCACCTTTTCCACCAGCGTCAGTAACAGCATTTCGCGCTGGCTCTCTTTCAGCACGCCCGCCGTGTCCTGCAAGGTTTCGCAGGCAATCACCATCAGCGCGGTGGTCTGCTGGCGGGCGACGGTCTGCTCCAGCAAGGCCATTAAAAACGCTTTGTTTGGCAGATCAGATACCGGAAAACGGGTGGCGTTGCTACTGAGCTCTTCCTGCTGACGCAGGACACGCTGCTGGTTGATATTGTAACTGCGGACCAGCATGCCAATTTCATCGTCGTGATGCAGGCGCGGCAACGGAAGCTGATGCCCCATGTGCTCCTGTGGAGAGAGGTCGTTCAGCTCCCGGGCTATGCGGCGCAACGGATGCACAATTAACCGGTTGATACACCACGTCAGCGCCACGCTCAGCATTAATGTCAAAAGTAAGTAAGTGGTCACTAATGTAGCAACCCAACTCATGACGAATTTATACATGCGGTACGAGTCGGCCTGTAGCACCAGGTAGGCCAGCGGTTGCGGGTTAGCCGGTCTTTCCAGGGAGTAGAGAGGCAGGGAAATTTGCACCGGCAGTTCAAACAGGCGCATCACCATCATCGGGACGGAACGCTCCGGGATAAAGCTCATCCGCAGCGCCTGGAACTGGTTCGGCAGTACAACATCCGCGCGGCTCACGATACCGGCGGGCTGAATGCGCTTCAGGATGGATTCCGCCTCGGGGATATCCCCTTTCAGGATCGAGGCTGACAGGGGTTCCCGCACCGAGCGGGCAATACTTTCCAGTTGCGAAGCCGTGTTGTAGCGATTCTGCTGTACGGAGTGAAACAGCAAAATGACGCAGAAGATGAAGACAAACAGCATTGTGACGGCAGACACCATCGCCATCTGTTTGATCGTTAAGGAACGGCTGACACGCAAAATGACTCTCCACAAAACTCGAAGCGCAGGGCGCACCAGGGTGTAAACCTGGTGCGTCCGAGTATACCCGATAGCTGCACTTTTAAGAGAGACTTACAATTAGATTAAGTAAAAATCCGATCACCAGTCTGCATAAGGCACCAGCGGTTCCGGTGGTAAGTCCATATCACCCTGCCAGCCCGCGGCAGAATACCGAACGTAGAGCAGCGCATGGCTCGGGGTATAGTCTTTTGCTTCCTGAATATCGACGCCCAGACCGACAAACCAGTTGGACGTCACGCGGCGTTCAACAATCGCCCTTGCGGTATAACCCGTGCCTGACGAGCTACTTCCGGTTTCCATCACACCTTTATCGGTATAACGGCCTGGCTCATTGTCCGGGATCAGCCCCTGTAACGGATAACGCATCACATCTTTTGTTTTTGAATGAGACCAGGAGACGGAGCCGCCCAGCTCCCATGACCAGTTCTCTGTGCGTTTACGCCAGTTCACCGGTAAGGCGAACGACACATACTCCTGGGGACTGTAGTAACCGCCCTGGCCCAGCGAATAGCCACTTAAATCCTTATCGTAATGCCAGAGCATGTTGGACACGCCCACCGTCAGGCGTTCGTTGTTCTGATTGATGAGCTTGTAGTAATAGCCGGTCATCCAGCGGACGCGCCAGTTATCTTCGACATTCTTTCCGGTGAGGCTGTCGGCACTCAGGCTTGACCAGATACCGTTAGCTTCGCCTTTGTCGTAGCTCATGCTCACGCCGCCACCGGTGGCACGCACGCCGCCCCAGGTGGTGTCGGTATTGGGATCTTTTTGCCCGGCGAAGGCCAGCACCGAGCTGGAAATCGGACGGCGATGGGCGTTCAGGGTGTAGCCAATCGGCCCTAAATCGTTGCTGTAGCTCAGGCTGCCCACCACATCGACCACGTCGAAGCCCATCGGCGTTGTACCGATATCCCACGCCCAGGTTTTGTTCTGCCAGCCGACGGCCACGCTGGCGCCGTTAGCCGACTGGTTCGTGCTGCCGTGACATGGCGTTTCGGCACAGGTACCCCATGTCGGATCGTAAGTTCCGTTATCGGTGTCAAAGGAACCGGCGTTCATATTGACCAGATCGCTACGGAAGAACATACGTCCATCCGACAGCGGCGCATCAACCTGGAGCATGGTGGTGTGCGCTTTCAGGTCGGAATAGCCTCCCGTGCCGCTGGAGCCCCAGTAGTCGTGTTGCAGCGTGACGTTCAGATCCTGCTGACGATAAAGATCGCCTGCATCGCTGCGCACGCCGCGCTTCAGCCAGTCATCTTTCTCATCGTTACGCGTGAGTCGCGTAAAGCTGTCGTTATCGGTCGGACGGGTCGTTGTGATGCCCGATGAGACCATCGCATCTTTCCAGGTGTCCAGCGCCTGCTGAGGCTGACCATTTTGTGCCTGGAAACGGGCGGCATCGCGCATCACCAGCGCACTTTCCATCGAAGGCTGCTGCGATTTGGCCTGCGGAAGAATGGCGTTGAAGGTCTTTTCGGCCGCGGCAGGATCACCCAGTCCGGCCTGCGCCATGGCAAGCCGGCGCTGCATATTGATGGAGAGCGGTTCGCCGTTCTGTGCCGCGGGCAGTTTCGCCAGCGCCGCGCGCGCCGCCTCCTTGTTGCCCTGAGCAAGATAGACCTCGGTCAGGCCGAGGATCGCGTCTTCGTTCTGCGGTTCGCGTTGCAGAATGGTGTTGTAGGCGGTTTTCGCGGCCTCATGATCGCCCCGCTGTTCAGCCCAGTCCGCCAGCGTCAGGTCGATACGGGTGGACGGAGGCTGCTGGCGAAGCAACGTTTCCGCCTCCTGCTCTTTTCCACTGTCGCGCAGGCGGTTGGCGGTTTCCAGCACCTGGTTACTTTGCAGGCGGTCCGCCAGCGCCTGAATGTTGCCGTTCCACTTGTCGCGCGGCAGCGTGTTCAGATGCGCCAGCGCCGCCCGGTCCTGATCGTTACCGGACAGGTACAGCCCGCTGGCGTAAACCTGATCCGGATCGCCCGGTTTCTGACTTGCCAGCTGACGCATCAGGTTATCCGCCTGGCTGCGCTGACCCGCGCTATACAGATCGCGTGACAGTCGGTAGGTGATCCACACGTCGCCCGGGGATAGCGCAAGGCGTCGGCGCTGAATTTCTGCGGCCTGCGCATATTTCCCCTCGCTTTCCAGCTGTTCAGCCTGGGCTGACAGCTGCTCGTTCGTCAGGCTACGTTCAATATCATCAATGCTGCGGCGCTGACTGGCAGAGAGCGACTGAATAAACTGCGTCGCCTTCTCCGGAGACTGCGCGCGATAAATATTGGCGAGACCACGCACCGCGTTGCTGTTGCCGCTGTCCATCCGCAACGCCTGGCGGTAATAGCGTTCGGCCGCGTCGTTATCTTTGCGCGCCGCCGCCGCATCACCGAGCCCCAGAACCGCGTAGCTGTCAGTATTGTCGATATTGCGCGCCTGCTGGTAATAGCGTTCGGCCTGGGCCGTATTGTTGGCTTTCATGGCGTTATCCCCCTGCTGGATCAGCAGCCAGTATCGGTTGACCTTCAGCAGGCTGTCCCATTTGCCCCGGTTATCGCTCTGCGGATCGAGGGCGATCGCCTTTTCAAACTGCGCAACCGCACGCGCGCGATCGCCTTTCTGAGAATAGGCCTGCCCCAGCGCGCCTACGGCTTCACTGTCGGCGTGGTTGGCGCTGACTGCTTTTTGCAACTCCGTTACCGCTTTACTGCCCTGCCCGGCATCCACTGCGGCTAACCCTTCGGCTTTGGCGCGGAACGCCGGATCGGCGAGCTGTTTTTGCTGTGCTTCAAGCTGGGTGCGCGCCGCCGTCACGTTATCGCCATCGCTGAATACGCTCAGGTATTGTTGCAGCGCGGTGACGCTGGCGCTGCTGACCGGCTGATCTTTGATCTGCTGGTACCACATGTCCGACGCCTGACTGCGGCCATTATTCGATTTGGCCATCTCCTGCAACACCGCGAACCCTTCATCACGCCGTCCGCTCTGAAACAGAAGCTGTGCCAGCGAGGACTGTAGCGGGACGTTGCCCGGACTGCTGGCGTTTATTTTCTTAAGCTGATTAATGGCCAGGTTGCGGCGGGCTGGCTCTTTCGCCACCACGTTCCAGTACTCCGTCGCGATGTCGCCGCTGGGCGGCTTACCGTCAAACAGTTTGTCATACGCGGCAATGGCTTCCTGCGTGTGCCCGGTGGTGGCAAGCAGGCGAGCCTGCTGGAGGGCCTGGCGACCATCCGGCGTGGAGAGCAGCATGGTAGTACGGGAGGACTGGTAGGCACTGGAATCGGGTGCCATTCCTTTCAGGCGATCCAGCTCTTTTTGCGCGCCCGCCGTATCGCCCTGTCGTAACAGGTAGCGGAAGCGCGCGGCAATCACGTCCGGGTTGTTGGGATCGATCAGCTCAAGGCGATAGAGCGACTGGCGCACTAAATCCTCACGCTGGGTGGATTCCCCCAGACGGACCTGTTCCAGCAGCTGTCTCTGCTGCGGGGAGTTGGCGGCCTGGGCCAGGGGCATTAGCGCCAGGCCAAGCGATAAGGTGAGTAGATTCAGTGTGAACGTGCGCATTCCTGGCCCCAATCCGGTAGTAATTCACCTTGCACGGTGAAACGAAAACGATGCTGATCCCACCCTTGTCCAAAGAGGGTCAGAACGTAGCTGTAATAAGCATTATTATCGGGAAAACGATCGGCGACGTGCTGGCGTTGCACCGCCTGCGCGTCCCGGTTTTGTAAAAACGGAAGGAGAGAGGCAGAAAACCCTACCG
This sequence comes from Enterobacter cloacae complex sp. IR5401, assembly GCF_049238425.1. Classification (NCBI taxonomy): domain Bacteria; kingdom Pseudomonadati; phylum Pseudomonadota; class Gammaproteobacteria; order Enterobacterales; family Enterobacteriaceae; genus Enterobacter; species Enterobacter cloacae complex sp. IR5401. The sequence continues at coordinate 213,557 of NZ_JBMKHN010000008.1, forward strand.
GCCCATCTCCGGTGCGTTTCCCGGTTGCTACATCCACTTTCTCCGGCGGCAAGCCTTGTTTGATTGTGGTGGTCGCCATGGGCTTGAAACGCGCCAGTAGCCGGGCTTTCTGCGGATCGTTATCGTTCATCATCCCTACCCACAGATAGACGCGAATCGCATCGTAGCTGCCGATCAGGGATGCATCCTGCGACAGCTGCCAGCCGCCCTTTTTCTGGTATTTCACCCAGTTCGGGGAAAATCCTTTAGGCGCGGTCTCCAGCAGCAGACGCAGGTTAGTTTCACGGAGCGTCGTCCACGGCGCGCCAAAACGGGTGAAATAGCTCGCAAGCTGCGGCGGCAGGTAGCTGGGGTTGAAGCGCCAGACACTCTCTTCGGCAAAACCGACTTTACCCGGCAGCAGCATAGAACCCAGCCCCGGCACCTTCACCACTTCCTCACTGGCAATGCGCGTCAACAGCGCCTTACCCGTGCGCGTGTAATCGGGATTTTTCCACAGCCGCCCGGCTTCCAGCAGCGACCAGGCAATCCAGATATCGGCATCAGACGCGGAGTTAGGGTCGATAACCGCCCAGGTTTCGTCGTCCTTTTTTCCCCACAGCCAGGCCGGGAGATGTTGGGCTAAATCTCCCTCGGCAAGGTTATCGCGCGTCCATGCCAGCAGCAGATCGAACGCCTTGCGATCGTTTGCCGCGAGGGCAAAGAACAGCCCGTAGCTTTGCCCTTCGGAGGTGGTGATTTTGCGCGCGTCACTGGGATCAATGACCCGCCCACTTTCGCTCATATAATCCTGCTTGAACGTCTCCCAGGCAGGCCAGCGACAGGCAGCGTGAAGATTCGCCGCCGCCAGCATCAACGCTGCGACTACACACCCGCGAAAGATTTTCATCACCGCTTACTCATGGTCCGGGTTAAGACGACGACGGCTGATGATTCGCAGCAGACGCCACAGTACCCACGCCAGCAATACGACGCTGAGCGCAGCCAGCACGGCCAGCAGCACCGGGTGGTTAGACAGGGCGTACCACAGGCGTTCGAACCACGGCAGATGACCGACGTAGTAGACATCCCCCACGCGCAGGCTGTTTACCCCCGACTCACGGATCACCGAGACGGAACCGAACATTGCTGCCCGTTTACCGCTGTCGTTCATGGCCGTGTTGAGCAGCTCATAGCCGCGTGGGCTGTCCGCCAGCAGGGCGATAACGCTGCGCTGGTCGTTATACGGCGACTGGAAGCCGACAATCGCGGCCATCGGACCCGTTGAACTTACGGTCGTCCTGATATTGGCCTGACGATCGCCGCTGTCCGGCATGATGCTCGGGAACTCGGTCTGACGCAGCGGCGTGTTGACCCATGACTGAGCCGCCTGCACTAGCAGATCGACGCGCTTCTCGTCTTTCAGCTTGTCCGGAATGTTGCCGATGACCATGATATCGGCATCTTTGTTCTGGATCTGACTACCGTCATCCGTCACCGTCACGTTGATAGCCGGCAAGCCGGTTTGCGCCCCAACGGTACCCATGGTGTCCAGCAGCGTGGCAACCTGACCTTCGTTGGCCGCTTTTGGCATCACGACAATCGATTCAGAGAGATCAGCCATGCGGCTGAACGGGAAGCTGGCGTTAGCAAAGGCACGCAGATCCGGCATCGCGATAAAGTGGTAATACTTCGAGAAGTCGATCGTGGAATCATCGCCAATCACCACGTGGTTTTGCACCGGCTGGAAGGTAATACAGTTTTCCACCGATCCACCCGGCATGGGGTTCATATACTGGAAGTTAAACCGCAGCTGGTTCACCGCACCGAGCTTCAGCGCCGGGATCGACACATCGGTTTTGCCATCCAGCAGCCCCTGCAATACAGGCAGACGAAGCATCAACCGGTTTGTCTCCTGGCTGCTGGTCAGGCTGAACGATTGCAGGAACTGGTTGTTGAGGCTGATATCCATGCGCGAGCTGTCTTTGGTTGCCGGCGCGGTGTAACGGTAGTTCAGGTTGATATCAATGCCGTTGGTGCGCAGCAGATAGAGATCCGGCGGCAGGTTCAGCGACAGGCTGACAGGAGAAGGTTCAAGCCCGGTTGACTGCAATTGCTCTTCATAGGTTTTCAGCTCGCCAAAGGTGATTGCCCGGTCGGTACGTACCCAGTTCGGCGCATCATAAGGCTTACGCGCCAGCAGCGGTTTCACCTCATCCACCACAACGCTGTTACCGCGGAACAGGATATTTCCCTGCGCAATGCCCTTCGCCGCCTGCACCAGATCTTTGTCATCACGGCCGAAGATCACCAGCAGCTTCACGTACGGATTGTCCGGATGGCTGATCATCTCGATGGTGGGTGCTTTCACCTCCGGATGGTCACGCAGGAATGCCGGGCGTTTGGCGTTGGTGGCAAACACAATCGCGTTTTTGTCTGGCATTTTGTCGTACATGACCGGGAAACTTTGACCACGCCAGCCGGAGCGGGAACCAAACCAGGATGCCACGATAGAGGCCGCCAGCTGTTCGGTCACATCCGGCGAGCCGGCAAAGACCATCGGCAGGTTCAGCGGACGGTTATCACGCGGGTCGAAGAACGGCACCGGGAAGGCGGAGAGATCGTTTTTCAAAGCCAGCGGCTGATAGGTCATCTGAAGCGAAGAGTTACGCCCGACATCCAGCCACAGGGTGCTGCTGGCCGGGTTTTCACAGACATCGCGGTAGTGGCCGACAAACTCCAGACGCACGCGGTTAAAGTCGGTGATAAACAGCGGATTAATCGGCACCTGAGCCAGGGTTTTCTTACCCAGTTGCTCTTTGGTGACGGGCAGGACGTCCATCAGCTCGTCATTCAGATAGACCTTAAGCTGGGACTGCACCGGCAGCAGCGACGGCGATGGGGTGTATTCCAGGTTGAGCATCGCTTTTGACACAACTTCATCGCTGCGCATACCGAATTCGATACCGCCATTTGGGTTGATGCCGCGCAGAACCATGCTGCCCGGAGGAGGCGCGATCTGGGCAAACGTCAGCTTAACGTCACGCGACGGCGTATTTTCGGCAACCACCGGCGCACTGGCTCCCGGCACGCCAGGCATGACCTGCCCAACCACCGGGTTGTCGCCGGGCAGCGTATTCCCCGTCGTCGGCTGATTCGGGACAACGTTCTCCGTCTGCCCCGGCGCGGCCGTCACAACCGGATCGGTCGCTTGCGCGACGACAGGCACCGTTGGCGCGGGCGTGGTCGCTGCGTTATCAGGCGCCGCGTTAGCCACTGTTGCAGGGAGCGCACTCATCCCCATTGCCACTGCACATAACCAGGAAAGTTTTGTTTTCATCGCGTTATCATCATTGTTGAGCCATAACCGGGTCCGCCTGCTTCGCTTCATCTCGCTCAGGTCGACGCGGAATGAACGACACGACCCAGGAAACCAGTGAAGTAAGTGACCGGAAAATTAATTTCACCGACGACGGGGCAAATTCTGCAAGGTGACGATAGCCACGGAACCCCAGCTTAAGAATATCCAGCAGGCTTTCCAGAGGCTTATCCTCAGGGAAGCTGTCCTGCCAGAGAGCCCACGTATCCGCGCGGGCAAACGTACACTGCACAAAATCAATGTGTTGTTTTTTGGTCAGCGGCATCAGTTGCAGACCCACTTCATTTCCTCTCACACGCACCACCTGCGTCGGGAAGACATACTCCTGCTGGCCGCGCTTAAGCAGTAGGTTGACCTTCTGCCCCTCCAGCACCTTCGCCTGACCGTTGATCTTGATACCCAGACCGCCATCCGAAAAGTCATGTACGGTACAGGAGAAGAGATGTCCATCGTCGCGGGCAATGGCCGCTGGCATGCTGATTTCGACGCGATGCGCGCGGCGAACCTGTTTGCTCTCCACCGATACCGCCACCGCGCCACCGAGGATAATCAGGTTATAAAACACCCACGCCATACTCACGAAGACCGTCAGAATTTCGTTTTCCGGGCCGTAGAAGTAGCGCCAGATCCCAACAATCACGCCCACAATATTCAGCAGCACCAGGAAGATATAGGGTCGGGAGATCACCCAGTCGACATACTCCTCTTCCACCAGCCCGCCCTTCGCGGTGACGTTGAATTTCCCTTTATGCGGGTTAATCAGCGCCACCATGGTTGGCGGCGCGATGTACCAGGCCAGCACCGTTTCGTAAATTTCACTCCAGAAGGAGTGCCGATATTTCCCCTGAATCTTCGAGTTCGTCAGGCTGGCGTGGATCATGTGCGGCAGAACGAACAGGGCAATCATCAGCGCAGGCGCATAGATGATGTAAGCGTGAAGGAGCAGGAACGCCAGCGGCGCTGTGAGAAAGATAAGCCGTGGAATACCCGACAGGAAGTGGAACATGGCGTTGACGTAGCACAGCCGTTGCGCCAGCTTCAGCCCTTTACCCATCAGCGGGTTATCGAGCCTGAAAATTTGCACCATGCCGCGGGCCCAGCGAATACGCTGGCCGATGTGCGCCGACAGGGATTCCGTGGCCAACCCCGCCGCCTGAGGAATACGCATGTAGGCGGAGGTATAGCCAAGACGGTGCAGACGCAGCGAGGTGTGCGCATCTTCCGTGACCGTCTCGACGGCGATCCCGCCAATTTCATCCAGCGGTTTCCGGCGGATCACCGCACAGGAGCCGCAGAAGAACGTGGCGTCCCACATGTCGTTCCCGTCCTGCACCAGGCCATAGAACAGCGTGCCCTAGTTCGGGGTTTTACGAAAACGACCGAGGTTACGTTCAAACGGGTCCGGTGAGAAGAAGTGGTGCGGCGTCTGCATCATCGCAAGCTCTTTCTCCTTCAGGAACCAGCCCATGGTCATTTGCAGGAACGAGCGCGTTGGCACGTGGTCGCAGTCGAAAATAGAGACGAATTCCCCTTTGGCATATTTCAGCGCATTGTTGATGTTACCGGCTTTCGCGTGTTCATGCGTGGTACGGGCGATGTACTCTACCCCCACTTCGTCCGCGAACTGGCGGAACTCGGCGCGGCCACCGTCATCGAGGATCCAGATTTTGATTTTATCCTTCGGCCAGTCGATACCCAGCGCGGCGTAAATGGTGTTTTTTACCACCGACAGGTCTTCGTTGTAGGTCGGCACGAAGAGGTCCACCGTAGGCCACTGGGTCGTGTCTTTTGGCAGCGGCACCGGCTGTCGATTCAGCGGCCAGATAACCTGGAAGTAACCCAGCACCAGCACGATCCAGGCGTAAGTCTCAGCAAACAGCAGCACTAAGCCGCACACCAGGCTGACCGGATCGTCCCAGTTCAGCGTTGAGGTATATCGCCACCAGATGTAGCGGCAGGAAACGGTCAGCGATAGCACAATCAGCATCAGGGCAGAAAAACGCCCTGGTATGCGCCGCACCAGCAGCGCCACGCCCCACAGCAGGATCAGGAAGGTGAACTGCGCCAGCGGGTTGAAAGGCTGGGTAATACAGACCAGCGCAAGAATCAGCGAGAACACCACAACCACGCCGAGAATAAAACGCCGCAAGCCCGGGTGTAGGTGCCCGAGCTCTTTTTGGTTATCTAAATGACCCGTTTTGTCGCCCACCCGGTCGGGTAGCCGGTCAAGCCACTGGTGGTAGTGTTCACGCAGGTTCTGCACACGATCGAAGCTGCGCCAGCGGGACGTTTTTTTCTCCGCGCCCGTTGAGGTCGTCAGTAGCCAGATGGACTGAATAGCGTAGCGCGCGGGATCCAGCGGACGCGGCTTGTCAGGGTTGATATGCGGATAGAGTTCACCGTGGCGCGCGCGAATGCGTTGCCAGCGGGGATGCTCGAGGGGGATGAACATCCACGCCAGAATCATCCACAAACAGCCCAGCGCTGCGCTCAGCGACGAGGCGCCGTGATGACGGTAATGGCGGTAGCGTTCACTTAAGCGCGAACTGACCGGCGGAATGAGCAGCCAGTTAGTCAGGCGGCTCATACTGAACTCCCGGCAGGCTCCGGCCGTTTAGCAAAGTGCAGCAGACACCAGTTGGCCAGCGTCAGGATCTCTTCCGCCGCCAGTGAATCGCTACGGTACTCCCCGAGGGGTTGTTTGGACGCGAGGCACTCCGCCATCGCTTCGTCACGATGGATCACCATCGGCAACAGGCGGCGCTGACTCTGGAGCCAGACCTGGTAGAGATCGTCCTGGATCTGGCTGCCAATGCGCAGATCGTTGATCAGAATATGGGCATTGGCAGGCATCGGCTGCTGATGCAGACGGATATGACAATTCGCATCTACGTTCGCGATGGAGAGCACATGGTCGCACTGCGCCAGCAGCTGGCGGGTCAGCGACGCGGCACCGTGCGGCAGGTCCAGCAGGATCCACTGATAGTGCCCGCTCTCTTTCAGGCTCTGCAATGCGGTGATGAAGCGAGAGAACAGGCGCTGGTACGCGGCTTCATTCCCGCGCTCGGTTTCGGTCAATTGACCAAAGGGAAGCAAATCGAGCTGGGAGGTATAACGCAAACCCGCATCCCGCCAGTCTTTATCGTCCAGAAGCGCACGTCCCCAGCCGTTTGCATGCGTAAAGTCGACATTGAATGACATGCGCAGCAAATTATCGGAACAGGCATCAATGACCAGTACCGATTCACCTAATACCTGCAATGACCACGCCAGCGCCGCGGTAACGGAAGTTGTACCCACCCCACCACGGACGCCCTGTAATCCTAGTACAGCCATCAATGGCTTCCTTATTGTTGTTGGGCAAACTCAGCTAATAACGGCCAACGTTTAATAGCCGCCGCCAACTGTTCCCGCTGGGAAATATCGGTGTAATCTATTTCAGGCAAAGAAAAAGCCTGCGTGAGTGCCAAAAAATCGTTCTGGAATGTGTAACCCAGACTTGAGTCGACTGGGGTTGCGGGTTCGTTATTTTGCATTCTTTTTTCATCCCTTTGAGTAAAATCATAAGATTCAGATGCAGCGAGGCGTCCTGCCCACTAAATTTCATTTACATGCTAAATCTGATGTTCTTTAATTTCAATGTTAGGTTTATTTCTACGCTTTCGCTAGTAAACTGAGAGACATAGAAATTCGACGAAAAGAGGGACACCGTGGACTCCATATTTTCTATTGGCATCCAGTCATTATGGGACGAATTGCGCCACATGCCAGTCGGAGGAGTCTGGTGGGTTAATACGGATCGTAATGAAGATGCCATCAGTCTGGTAAACCAGACGATAGCGGCGCAGGGGAAGGATTCCCGCGTGGCCATAATTACGATGGGCGAAGAGCCGAAGTCAATCATCAGGCTCGACAGTGACCGTGGACCCCAGACAGTACGATTATTTTCCATGCCTGCGGAGGCTGACAGTCTATACTTTTTACCCCGCGATATTCAGTGTTCTATTGTTCCTGAACACTATTTACTGATTCTAAAATGCTCTAATAACGGCCTGCAAAATATCCCCTCTGAAAAACTGCTGAAATGGCTGGAAAAAATCAACAGATGGGCAAAAAATCAAAATTGCACCTTATTGGTTGTTAACCCAGGCAGTAATAATGACAAGCTTTTTTCACTTTTAATGAGTGAATACCGTTCTCTCTATGGCCTGGCCAGTATTCGTGTCCAGACCGACAGCCATCTTTACGACGTGGCTTTCTGGTGCAATGAAAAAGGGGTGAGCTCCCGACAACAACTTACCCTCAAACATGTCGGGGATGAGTGGCATCTTGCTCAACAGGAAGAGACGATAGTTCAGCCACGCAGTGATGAAAAACGCGTTCTGAGTCATATTGCGGTACTGGAAGGTGCGCCTGCACTGTCTGAGCACTGGTCACTGTTCGATACCAATGAAGCCTTATTTGATGAGGCGCGCACCACGCAGGCGGCGACCATTATTTTCTCGTTGATCCAGAATAACCAAATAGAAACGCTGGCAAGGCACATTCACACATTACGTCGCCAGCGCGGCAGCGCGTTAAAAATTGTGGTGCGTGAAAATAATACCAGCCTGCGCGCCACCGATGAGCGCTTATTACTGGGCTGCGGCGCGAATATGGTCATCCCGTGGAATGCTCCCCTGTCGCGCTGTCTGACGCTGATCGAAAGCATCCAGGGCCAGCAGTTTAATCGACATGTTCCGGAAGATATCAGCACCCTGCTTTCAATGACGCAGCCGATGAAACTGCGCGGCTACCAGAAATGGGACACCTTCTGCGATGCGGTGGGCAACATGATGAGCAATACGCTGTTACCGGCAGACGGAAAAGGGGTGATGGTTGCCCTGCGCCCCGTGCCGGGTATTCGCGTTGAGCAGGCGCTTACTCTGTGCCGCCCTAACCGTATCGGGGATATCATGACCATTGGCGATAACCGCCTGGTGCTGTTCCTCTCCTTCTGCCGGGTGAACGATCTGGATACGGCGCTTAACCATATCTTCCCGCTTCCTACCGGGGATATCTTCTCGAACCGCATGGTCTGGTTTGAAGATAATTTGATCAGCGCTGAGCTTGTCCAGATGCGTGCCCTGGCTCCTGAAAAGTGGGCGAAACCGTTGCCTGTGACAAGCGGTGCCAAACCGGTTCTGAACGCGAAACATGACGGGCATGTCTGGCGTCGGGTACCTGAGCCGCTACGCTTACTGGATGAGAACAAGGAGAGCGCGCCATTATGAATATCAGCGATATCATCCAACTGGTTGTTCTGTGCGCGCTGATTTTTTTGCCGCTTGGCTACTATGCACGCCATTCCCTGCGCCGTATTCGCGATACGGTCAGATTACTGTTCGTCAAACCTCGCTATATTAAACCCGCCGGAACACTGAGTCGCGCTCCGAACGTCAAGGCAAACCGAAAACATGACTAATTCTACCTATACCTCTTCGGCGCCATCGCCACTCTGGCAATACTGGCGCGGCCTGTCCGGCTGGAATTTCTACTTTCTGGTGAAGTTTGGTCTGCTGTGGGCAGGCTATCTTAATTTCCACCCTCTGCTTAACCTGGTGTTTATGGCATTCCTGCTGATGCCAATCCCGAACCTCAGGCTGCACCGTATACGTCACTGGGTCGCTATTCCCATCGGTTTCGCCCTGTTCTGGCATGATACCTGGCTGCCCGGCCCTGAAAGCATCATGAGCCAGGGCTCCCAGGTCGCAGGTTTCAGTGCGGACTATATGCTCGATCTGGTTGAGCGCTTTATTAACTGGCAGATGATTGGCGCGGTATTTGTCCTGCTGGTCGCCTGGCTGTTCCTGTCTCAGTGGATCCGGGTGACGGTGTTTGTCGTCGCGATTATGATCTGGCTTAACGTCCTGACGCTGACGGGCCCGAGCTTCTCGCTGTGGCCAGCCGGTCAGCCGACGACAACCGTGACCACCACGGGCGGTTCCGCCGCCGCGACCGTCGCGACAGCAGGGGATACGCCTGTGGTTGGGGATATTCCAGCGCAGACTGCACCGCCGACATCCACGAACCTGAACGCGTGGCTCTCCAGTTTTTACGCTGCGGAAGATAAGCGTCAGACGAAATTCCCGGACGCGCTGCCTGCCGATGCTCAGCCGTTTGAGCTGCTGGTCATTAACATCTGTTCTCTGTCCTGGGCTGACGTTGACGCGGCTGGTTTGATGTCGCACCCGCTGTGGTCGCATTTCGATATTCAGTTCAAGGACTTCAACTCGGCCACGTCGTACAGCGGCCCGGCGGCTATCCGCCTGCTGCGCGCCAGCTGCGGACAGCCTTCGCATAAGAACCTCTACCAGCCGGCAGCTAACCAGTGTTATCTGTTTGATAACCTGGCAAAACTGGGCTTTACCCAGCACCTGATGATGGGTCATAACGGTCAGTTCGGTAACTTCCTGAAAGAAGTACGTGAACAGGGTGGCATGCAGGCCCCGCTGATGGACCAGAAAGGGCTGCCGGTTACGTTGCTGGGCTTTGATGGCTCGCCGGTGTATGACGATACCGCCGTGCTTCAGCGCTGGTTAGATACCGTCGGCAAAGAGGAAGGGACACGTAGTGCGACGTTCTATAACACGCTGCCGCTGCACGACGGGAACCATTATCCCGGCGTGAGTAAAACGGCCGATTATAAGGCCCGTGCGCAGAAGTTCTTTGACGAGCTGAACGCGTTCTTCAACGAGCTGGAAAAATCAGGCCGCAAAGTGATGGTGGTGGTAGTACCGGAACATGGGGGAGCGTTGAAAGGCGACAGGATGCAGGTGTCTGGTCTGCGCGATATCCCAAGCCCGTCCATCACTAACGTTCCGGCCGGGATTAAGTTCTTTGGCATGAAGGCGCCGCATCAGGGAGCGCCAGTTGAGATCACCCAGCCAAGCAGCTATCTGGCTATCTCGGAACTGGTCGCTCGCGCAGTAGACGGTAAGCTGTTTGTGGAAGATAGCGTGAACTGGGATCAGCTCACCAGCGGGCTGCCGCAGACGGCGGAGGTATCGGAAAACGCCAATGCGGTGGTGATCCAGTATCAGAATAAGCCTTATGTCCGACTGAATGCCGGGGATTGGGTGCCGTATCCGCAGTGATGAGCTGCTACACCCTCTCCCCTGTGGGGAGAGGGTTACTCTGCACTTCGTAACGAAATTTCACCGCCCACCCAGGGCTTAATCACACCATCCTGTTCAAGAAGCAACGCACCCTGCGCGTCAATGCCGCGTGATGTGCCGTAAATCTCTTTATCCCCAATCAGCAGCTTCACCGGTCGGTTAATAAAGTTATCCAGCTTTTCCCAGCGGGACAGGAATGGCGCTAACCCCTCCTGTTCAAAGAGCGTCAGCGAACTACGCAACTCATTGATCATGCGGACGGCAAGCGTATTGCGATCGATGGTGATCCCCGCTTCCTGTAGGTTGGTCCAGGCCTGGTTCACGACATCGTTCTGCACGTTTCGCATCACCATGTTCAGCCCCGCTCCAATAACGATCTGTGCGGCATCGCCTGTTTTTCCCGTCAGTTCGACCAGGATCCCCGCCAGCTTCCGATCGTTGAGATACAGATCGTTGGGCCATTTTACCCGCACCTGATCGGCACCCAGATCGTGCAGCACCTCTGCCATCACAATGCCGATGACCAGGCTCAGCCCGATGGCCGCAGCTGGCCCCTGTTCAAGCCTCCAGTACATGGAAAGGTAGAGGTTGGCGCCAAATGGTGAGAACCACTTACGCCCCCGGCGGCCACGTCCTGCCTGTTGGTACTCGGCAACGCAGGCATCACCGGATTTCAGCTCGCTCAGGCGATCCAGCAGATACTGGTTCGTCGAATCAATGACCGGCAATACCGCGACGTTACCGTGCCCAATCTGGCTGCGGATGATCTCTTCATTCAGTAACTGGATCGGTTCCGGCAGGCTGTAGCCTTTTCCCGGCACCGTAAACACATCCACGCCCCAGTCGCGGAGCGTTTGAATATGTTTATTGATGGCAGCGCGGCTCATGCCCAGCTGTTCGCCCAGCTGCTCGCCAGAATGAAACTCGCCATCAGCAAGGATACCGATGAGAGTTAACGGAATAGTATTGTCCTTCACGCAATGGTCTCCACGGCATTCACTTCGCCCGTTCGGCCAATAAAGCGAACTTCAGGCTCCAGCCAGACGTTGAATTTTTCGCCCACGCGCTGACGAACATGGTGCGCCAGGTTGACGACATCCTCACTTGTCGCGTTGGACTGGTTGATCAGTACCAGCGCCTGCTGACGATGAACAGCAGCGCCACCAAGAGTAGTACCTTTTAATTCACACTGATCGATAAGCCAGCCTGCGGCCAGCTTCACGCTGCCATCCGCCTGAGGATAATGCGGGGCCGTTGGCCAGCCAGCGAGAAATGCTTTTGCATTTTCGCTGCTGATCACCGGGTTTTTGAAGAAACTGCCCGCATTTCCGTTGACTTTCGGGTCCGGGAGCTTGGTCATGCGCATGTGGCATACGGAATCAAATACCTCACGCGGTGTGACGGTAGCCGGGTCAAGACGGGTCAGATCGCCGTAAGTCAGAACGGGTTTCCAGGCTTTCGCCAGGCGCAGACCAACGGCCACAATGACGAAACGATCCTGATAATCGTGCTTGAAAATGCTGTCGCGATAACCAAAGCGGCACTGCTCTGCGGTCAGGCGCTTCGCCGTTCCGGTCGCGAGTTCGATGCAATCGACATATTCGCAGACGTGTTTCAGTTCGATGCCGTAGGCACCGATGTTTTGAATAGGAGATGATCCTGCACAGCCCGGGATCAGGGCCAGGTTTTCCAGTCCGGGCATCCCTTTTTCAAGGGTATATTGCACCAGATGGTGCCAGTTCTCGCCAGCACCCACGTGTAAATGCCAGCTTTCAGCGCTCTCTTTACACTCAATCCCCATGATGCGATTGACGATTACCGTCCCCGCAAAATCATCGAGAAACAGGACATTACTTCCTTCGCCCAGAATAAGTACGGGTTCACCGTTTCCTGTTGCGTTTTGCCATGCATTCAGCAACTGCTGAGCACTTTCGGCACGTACAATTTGATTAGCATTCCGTTGAATACCAAAGGTATTCCAGGGCTTAAGGGAGTGATTCATAGACGCTATCCTGATGCAAAAACCGGGATAGTTTACCGTATATATGGGGGGATAGGTGATTTGTTTATGGAAAGGAAGCAGGTGTAGAAACGCAAAAAGGCCATCCTTGCGGATGGCCTCTTCACTTGTTTGATGCCTGGCAGTTCCCTACTCTCACATGGGGAGACCCCACACTACCATCGGCGCTACGGCGT